>JBPEXB010000205.1:0-7688 GCA_052032125.1 Acidimicrobiia bacterium | reverse complement strand
ACTCCAGGCTCCTCGCGGATGGCCCGGTGTGCGGTCGCTCTAACCTCCTGCCGATGAGCGCCATCGACGATCTCAGTCGCACGGTGGGGGCCGCCTTCGAAGCGGCCGGTCTCGACGCGTCGTACGGGGCCGTCGTCGTCTCGGCGCGCCCCGATCTCGGCCAGTTCCAATGCAACGGTGCCCTGCCGGCCGCCAAGGCGGCAGCTCGCAACCCCCGGGAGCTGGCGGACGAGATCGCCACCACACTGAAGGACGACAACCGGTTCGCCGATGTGTCCGTGGCCGGGCCCGGCTTCGTCAACCTGACGCTCACCGACGCAGCCCTGGCCGACCTCATCCAGGACATGGCCGCCGACGACAAGCTGGGCGTGCATCAGGTGCCCGAGCCGCTGAAGGTGATCGTCGACTACGGAGGCCCCAACGTCGCCAAGTCGATGCACGTCGGACACCTGCGCGCCAGCATCATCGGGGAGAGCCTCAAGCGGCTGTTCCGCCATGTCGGCCACGACGTGGCGGGCGACGCCCACTTCGGCGACTGGGGTCTGCAGATGGGCATGCTCATCGTCGCCACTCGCGAGCACCTCCCGGACCTCCCCTACTTCGAACCGGACGCCACCGGGCCGTTTCCCGAGGAGTCGCCGGTGACGCTGGCCGACCTCCAGGAGTGGTATCCGGAGATCTCGGCTCGTAGCGAGACCGACGCGGAGGTCGCCGAGGCGGCCCGGGAGGCGACCACCGACCTCCAGTCCGGCCGGCCCGGGTACGTGGCGCTCTGGGAGCACTTCGTCCGCGTCTCACGCGAGTCCCAGGAGCAGGACTTCCGCGACCTCGGCATCGAGTTCGACTTCTGGTACGGCGAGAGCGCCGTGCGCGATCGGCTGCGTCCGCTGGTCAACCGGGTCGCCGAGGACGGCATCGCTCGGGAGGACGAGGGCGCCCTGGTGATCGACATCGCCACCGACGACGACAAGCAGGAGATGAACCCGTTCATCATCCTGACCGGCCACGGGGCCTTCCTCTACGGGACGACCGACCTCGCCACCGTCGAGATGCGGGTCGAGGAGCTGGGTGCCCAGCTGATCCTCTACGTCGTCGACGACCGCCAGCAGTACCACTTCGAGCAGGTGTTCCGGGCGGCCCGCCGGGCGGGCATCGCCGGCGACGACGTGGTCATGGAGCACATCTACTTCGGGACGATGAACGGTCCCGACGGCAAGCCCTACAAGACCCGAGCCGGTGGCGTCCTGCGGTTGCGGGACCTGATCGAGCTGGTCACCGAGGCGGCCCGAGCCCGCCTCGACGAATCCGATCTCGCAGCCGGGTACGACGAAGAGGAGCGCAGCGAGATCGCCCGCCGGGTGGGCGTGGCAGCCCTCAAGTTCGGCGACCTGGTCAACAACCGGACCTCGAACTACACCTTCGACCTCGAGCGCTTCACGTCGTTCGAAGGCAAGACCGGACCGTACCTCCAGATGGCGGCCGTGCGCATGAAGTCCATCCTGCGCCGTGCCGAAGCGGAAGGTCTGGCGCCCGGGCCGATCCGGCCTCCCAGCCGGCCGGCCGAACGGCAGCTCGTGCTCCGACTCCTGCAGCTGCCGGAGGTGATCGACCGGGCGGTCGAGCTGCGGGCCCCCAGCCAGCTGGCCGAGTTCGCCTTCGAGACCGCCTCCGACTTCAGCAGCTTCTACGAGGCCTGCCACATCCTGAGCGAACCGGACACGGCTCGGCAGGCGTCGTGGCTGAGCCTCGTCGACGCCACGCTGCGCACGGTGGAGACCCTCCTCGACCTGCTGGGAATCGAGACACCGGAGCGCATGTGAGCGAAGCGCGGGTGAGGCCGGCGACGGCCGCCGACCATGCTGCGATCGCCGCCTTCACCCAGGACACCTTCGCATGGGGCGACTACCTGCCCGAGCGGTTCCCCAGCTGGCTCGAGGCGTCCGACTCGGCGGTGTTCGTCGCCACCGACGACGCCGACGCTGCCATCGCGGTGGCCCGGGTGGTCCAGTTGTCCGCCGCCGAGGTGTGGCTGGAGGGCGCCCGGGTCCATCCGCAGCACCGTCGGAAGGGACTCGGCTCGGCGCTCAACGAGGCGGCCCAGGAGTGGGGAAGGGGCCGCGGCGCGGTCGTCGCCGGGCTCCTGACCGACACGAGCAACGAGGCCGCTCGCGCCCAGGTGGCGGCGATCGGATATCGCCAGGTGGCCGAGTGGTTCTACGGTCATCGGTCGCTGGAGCCGGGCGAGCACGATCCGGCCGGCGTGGGGCTGGACCTGGCCGAGCCGCCCCAGCAGGTGAACGTGGCGCCGGCTGTCGACATCGAGCCTGCCTATCTGACCTGGCAGTCGAGCGAGCTGGCCACCGCTGCCCACGGCCTGATCCCGGTGGGCTGGTCGCTGCGCCGCATGCGGGTCGACGACCTGGCCGAGGCCGCTCGGAACCGCACGCTCTACGAGGCGCCCGCCGGGTGGGTCGTCATCACCGAACGCCAGTCGGGGTCGTGGGTGCCATGGCTGGTGACCATCCCCGACGACGCTTTCTCGTTCGTGCGGGCCGTCACCGCCCGTCTGTCCGCCGATGGGCACCGCACTGCCTCGCTGTTCCTCCCGCGGGTGCCGTGGCTGGAAGCAGCCGCCGAGCGAGCCGGCTACGAGGTGTATCCCCAGATCGCCTGGCAGGTCGAGATCGGCTGACCGTCAGGCGACGATGACGGCGATCATCCACACCAGGTAGAGGGCGGCGGGAGCACCTTCCTCGAAGAAGGGGAGGCGCGGTGCCACGAACTGACGCAGCGCCCACATGACCGGGAGCCCGACGATCAGGCCGGCGGCCAGGCCGGCCCGCTGCACGTCGTTGAGATGCGCCGCCACGAAGCCGAACAGCTCGGAGTGGGGCAGCAGCAGCCGGTCCGAGAGACGCTCGAGCAGGCCGAGGAACCACACGAAGGCGATCAGTGCAACGACCCCGATCAACAGTCGCTCCCACGGGCGCCCCGGCGAGGGCGAGCGGATGTGCCCGATCGGCCCCTCGACTGCCACGCCGATCAGGAAGCCGCCGATCATGGTGATGACCAAGCCCACCGCCAGGGCCTGCCCCAGGTCGGCGTCGACCACGAGCGAGATCACCCCCAGCCCGTCGAGCGTGAGCGACAGGCCGATGCCCACCAGTCCCGTTCCGGCCACCAGCAGTCCGACGTCGGCGATCACGAGGACGACCCGGCGCGTCACCGACAGCCAGCGCCGCACCTCCGACCCTGGTTGGAGGGCGTCGGGAAGGGTGAAGCCGACGTTGAATCTGCGGGACAACCGCCGGGGCTCGGTCATCCAGCCTCGGCGACCCGGAACTGGGCCGGCGCTCCCCGCCCGACGGATCCGATCATGCCGCCGAGGCTAGTGGCCATCTCCTGCGTGGCCAGGGCCGCCCATCGCTGCGGTACCATCGCCTGAGGAGGCACGATGCCGGTCATACCCCAGCCAACCCCGAACCCGAATGCCCTCAAGTTCGTCGTCGGCGTGGATGTCGGCGGCCCGAAGACGTACGTGGCCTCCGGTGAGATCGACGATCCCGCTGCCCGCCAGCTGCTCGAGCTGGAGGGCGTCACGAGCGTGTTCATGACCGCCGATTTCGTCACGCTGTCGAAGGATCCAGGCGCCGACTGGGCTGCCATCCGTCCCGAAGCGGAGCGCATCCTCACCGAGGCCTTCGAGGGCTGACGCCCGCCTGCGAGGCCTCTGGATTGGCCCGCCACCCGCAGTAGCCTTCGACTCACCGGCGGCACGGGGGCGCAGCCACTCCATGAAGGTCTTCCACATCATCGATTCTCTGGGCGGTTCCGGAGGCGCCGAACAGGGCATCGTTCGCGAGATCACTCGCTTCTCCCCCGACCTCGAACAGCATGTGATCCGCCTGTTCCCGGCCGACGCCCTCTCGCCGCTCGTGACCGCTGCGGGGATCGAGGACCGCTGGCTCGGCTTGAACGACCACTCCGCCAGTCGTGCGTATCCGGGCGGGATCCGACGGCTGCTGAAGATCGTGCGCGACGAGCGGCCCGACGTGCTCCACACCAGCCTGTTCGCAGCCAACGTGATCGGCCAGGTGGTCGGTCGGCTGACTCGCACCCCGGTGCTCTCCACGTTCACGCTGTCCGGTGACCCGAAGCTGCTGCGGGCTCACCAACCCGGCGGGGCCACCAGGAAGGCCGAGATCCTGAGGGCCATCGGCGCCCGGGTCGCCAGGAGCCGCCACATCTCGTTTCGGGCGTTGACGACCGACGCCGCCGAGACCAACGCCCGGCTGCTCGGCGTCGACCCCGGCCGGGTCACCGTGATCCCCCGCGGCGTTCCCGCCGACCTGCGGCCGGAGCCGCTCGCCAGCCGGGCAGACCTGGGCCTCCCCGACGACCGGAGGCTCATCGTCAACGTCGGGCGGGAGGTCGCCCAGAAGGGCCAGGTCCACCTGATGCGGGTGTTCGCCAGGCTGCTCGAGGATCACCCCGACCTGCACCTCGTCATCTGCGGGCGGACCGGAGAGACGACGGCGGAACTGTCGGCGATGACCGCCGACCTGGGTCTCGAGGACCGGGTCAGCCGCATGGGATACACCGAGCACGTCCACGACATCGTGGCCCACGCCACGATCTTCGGCTTCCCGTCGCTCATGGAAGGACTCGGGACGGCATTGCTGGAGGCCATGGCCATCGGCACTGCGATCGTTGCCTTCGAGATCCCGCCGGTCGTCGAAGCGGTCGGCCAGGACGGCGCGGTGCTGGTGCCGCTTGGGGACGAGGAGCGGTTCCACAAGGAGTGCCACCGGCTGCTGTCCGACGAGGACGCTCGCTCTGCCCAGGTCGAGGCAGGTCGGGCGCGGGTCCGTGGGCACTACTCGATCGACACCGTCGCCAGCCAGGTGGAGGCGCTCATCCGGCGGACGGCAGCCGCCTAGGGCGCCGAGGACGGCCAGTCGATCCCGGCGCCGTCGACGAAGCGGCCGGCACCACCGAGCACATCGCCGTCGACCTGCGGTACCGGGATGATGGCGGGCAGTGAGCCGGCCCTCGGCACACCGGCTGCGTCGAGCTCGACTCGCAGCTCCACCCATTCGACCGGCAGCCGCACGTAGGTCGCCCCGTCGGCCGCCGCCAACCGGCGCATCGCGACGACCACGGTGTAGCTGCCGGCGCCCCGCTCCTCGACATCGACGGTCGACACCCACTCGACGTACGACACCGTCGCCGTCTCGGGCGCCTCCGGGGCGACGTCTTCGGCCAACGGCCTGCCCGCGGCGGACGCCGTCCTCGCCTGCCAGTCGTCGCCGGGGTCGAGGGTGAAGAACTCCAGCGTGAACGCCTCGGCCCGAGCAGCCACCGAGCGCTCCAGCCGTACCCGGTCCACCGCCATGAGGTCGGCTTCGCTCAACACGTCGGTCGCCGGCGGTGGGACGAGCGGGGCGGTGGGTGGCAGCGCGGCGGCGCCCGAGACAGCGGCGGTGGTCGCCGGTGTGGGGTCGACCAGCACCGGCTCGAGCAGCGGTCGAGGGCGGTCGAACGCCCGGACCACGACGATCGCCACGGCCAGGGCACCTATCGCGAAGGCGATCCCGTACCAGACGCGCCGCCGATCGGGTGGTGGCTGGATGGTGAGGTGGTCCCAGGGGATGTGCTCGGCGACGTGGTCGTCCGGGGAGGTCGAGGTGGTCGGTGGAGAGGCGGGCACGGGTCGTCCTTTCCGTCCCACCGTCGCCTTGGAGCACCGCTGCCACGCTATCCGCTCCGCCGCCGGGCGCCTACCCCGCTGTCGATGACGGAGGGAACGGGGGTCGGCGTATTAACGTTTCCCCACGTATGGCCCGCAACCCCGACCCCAAGCCCGGGCGATGGATCCTGCCACTCGTGATCCTCGGAATGGTGTTCTTCACCTGGGCGTTCGTGCAGCGCCTCGAGCCCCCACAGCTCGAGGACAACGAGCCGGTCTCCACCACGTCGACCACGGTGGCGACCACCCCGACCACGCTGCAGGAGGAGACGACCACCACCACGCTGCTCCCTCCCGACCTCCAGACCTACCTCGACAACCTGTTGGGTGACAAGGACGCGCTGGCCGACGTCGTCGAGCGGATGAACGCCGTCAACTCCGACTGGGACGACCGCGCCGAGACCGGGGTCAGCTACGCCGAGACCGAAGAGGACCTCGTGGCGGTCGCCGACAGCGCGCTGGTCTTCAGCGACGCCGTCGAGCTGCACATACCCCCGGCCGGGATCGCCGGGCTGGTCGATGCCCATCAGGCGGCACTCGATGCGGCCCGGCTCGTCGCCACCGCCGCCCAGGCGGTCCTGGACGGCTTGCGGGCTCCGGACACCGGCCAGCTCCGCCAGGCAGCGCTGGTCGAGTTCCGCTCGGCTGCCGAACA
Source organism: Acidimicrobiia bacterium (assembly GCA_052032125.1). Taxonomy (GTDB): domain Bacteria; phylum Actinomycetota; class Acidimicrobiia; order Spongiisociales; family Spongiisociaceae; genus JBPEXB01. The sequence goes on along the minus strand of JBPEXB010000205.1, from coordinate 1,284 downwards.
ATTCAATCTGGCGGTCGACTCGATCAATTCGATCATCACCGCTCCCACAGGCGGATAGGGTTCCCTCGACCCGACCCGGGAGGTCCGGATGGACATCCGTGCCCTGACGATCGGCGACGCTCCTGCGTTCCTCGACGTGCTCGGCATCGCCTACCTCGACGACGCCGACGACGCGATCCGCGAGCGCTTCACCGTGCTCACCGAGTGGGACCGGGCCTTCGGAGCCTTCGACGGTGACGAGTTGGTGGGCACGATCTCGGCGTTCTCCCTCGACCTCACGGTGCCGGGCGCGAGAACCCTGCCGATGGCCGGGACGACGGTCGTCGCCGTGAAGCCGACCCATCGCCGGCGCGGCATCCTCCGCAACCTCATGCAGGTCCACCTCGATCAGGCCAGGGAACGGGGCGAGCCGCTCGCCGGGTTGTGGGCGTCCGAGGCGCAGATCTATGGCCGCTTCGGCTACGGCTGGGCCACCGACCTGGCGATGGTGGAGATCGATTCCCGGAATCTGACGATCACGGGCGAGATCGACCCGTCGGTGACGGTGCGGATGACAACCGGCGAGACCATCGCCAAGGTCGCCCCGAGCCTCTACGAGCAGGTCCGGCTGCACGAGCCGGGCGCCATCAGCCGCACCGACGACTGGTGGCGCCTGCGCCGCCTCGCCGACGAGCCGAGCCACCGCCACGGCGCCTCGGCGTACCGGTACGCGATCGCCTCCCGGGACGGCGAGCCGGTCGGGTACGTGTACTACCGCACCAAGGACGAATACGAAGACGGGATCTCGACCGGCGAGGTCAGGGTGGCCGAGCTGCTCGGTCTCGACATCGACGCCGAGCTCGCCCTGTGGCAGTTCCTGTTCGGGATCGATCTCACCACCAAGGTGGTCGCCCGCCTGCGCAGCATCCACGAGCCCGTGCTGTTCCGCCTCGACGACAGCCGCCGCTACGTGCAGAAGGTCGGTGACGGCCTGTATGTCAGGCTCATGGACGTGCCCGCCGCGCTCTCCGGGCGCACCATGTCCGCGCCCGGCACCGTGACGCTCGGCGTGGTCGATCAAGAGATCGCCGGGACCTACCGGCTCGAGGTCGACGAGGACGGCACAGCCACCTGCCAGCCCGTCGAGTCGCCCGCCGACCTGTCGATGGACGCCAAGACGCTCGGCGCCGCCTATCTCGGTGGCCGGCGCCTCGACACCCTCGCTCGCGCCGGACGGGTCCACGGCTCGGCGGGCGCCATCCGCCTCGCCGACCGCATGCTGCTCGGCGACCGCACTCCCTGGAC
>JBPEXB010000204.1:0-1522 GCA_052032125.1 Acidimicrobiia bacterium | reverse complement strand
CCGGGCTCCGGGCTCCGGGTTCAGGCCAGTGCCGGGACGCGGGCCTCGACGAAGGTCTCGGCGGCGATCCAGGTGCGATACCAATCGGCGCCGAGCAGATCGACGATCGGCCGGGTCTGCGACGTCTGTGCCATGAGGGCCGCGAGCTTCCGGTCGAGATCGGCTCCGGTCACGTCGATGTGGAACGCCGCTTCCAGGGGATCGACCTCACGAGGCGTCCCCCACTGGAAGGCACCGAGCGGTTCCAGCGCTTCCCCGTAGGTCGCGAGGTAGCCGAGCGGCGTCGCCGCGTGCAGGACTCGAATCCCTCTCCGTGTCCCTGCCTCGGTCGCCCACCTCGATACGGCGATGTGGTCAGGGTGGCCGGTCATGCCGTCGGGACCAAAGGTCAGGATGGTGTCGGGCCGGTGCGCCTCGATGATGTCCGTCAATTGCTCGACCATGGCCCGGTCGTCGATGCTCTGGAGGCCGCCGTCGGGCAGGTCCAGCCACTCGTGGGACGACACACCCAGGATCTGCAGCGCCATCTGGAGCTCCAACGTGCGCAGCTCACGCACGTCGTCGGTCGTCCACCGCGCCGGATCGGTGTTGCCGAGCTCGCCGCGCGTGGCGGTCACGACGTGCACGCGCTGGCCGAGCCGGCGAGCGTGCGCCATCGTGGCGGCCGACAGGTACGCCTCATCGTCGGGATGGGCCCACACGCCGAGGATCGACCCGAGCGACGCCACCGAGCTCATGCCGTCCGCCCGAACTCGGCCAGCAGCCGAGTCTGGGGGGAGGCGTCGTCGGCGACGACCGGCGGCGGCCCCACGAGCCCCGCCGCTCGCCACTGCGCCGCCTGGTTCTCGAACCATGCCGCGCACCAAGCGACCAGCTCAGGTGGCAGCGTGATCGCGTGACCCAAGGCGGTGGCGATGTCCCAGGCGTGGATGAGCTGGTCGGCGCACATCTCGTCGAGGTAGTCGGTGGCGGAGATCGAGCCGACCGACGTCTCCACTCGGTCGGCGGCGCTCGCGTGAACAGCCGCATGGGCGGCCTGTGCGAGGCCCGACCGGTAGACGCCCGGCAGGTCGTCGTCGTTCATCTGACGTTCGACGGCGACGCCGGCCAGCAACAGGGAGTACCCGGAGAGCAGATAGGTTGCCCAGACGTGTTCCTCCGCCACATGGCGGACGAGGGCTCGGAGGTCCCACTCGTCGTTCGGTGTCGGACGGTTCCAGTCGGCGGGATCGATCTGCTCGATCACCTCGGCAGCGACTTCTGAGGCGGCGAGGTAGCGGCGGAACGACTCGGTCGACGCCAGCGACTGCGTGCGGGTCAGCGTCATGTCACGTCCCGGAGTCGGCGGATCCGGCTCACGCGGCGCGAGCGACGGGATCCGGCGGCGGCGCGGTGCGCACTGCGATCCCGCTGGCTGCGGTCCCGCTCGGTCTCCAGATAGATGCTCCAGATGAGTGACTGATTCATGGCGTCGTCCTTTCGCGTAGGCGACGACAACGTAAGTCTCAGTCGGAAGGGCCAC
>JBPEXB010000203.1:0-1834 GCA_052032125.1 Acidimicrobiia bacterium | reverse complement strand
CGGCGTGCCGTCGTTGAGGATCGACGCCGGCTGGCCGTCGAAGTCGACTGAGGTCACCTCGGGGGCGGGCTGGCCGATCGCCGGATCGTTGGCCGGGTCGGAGAACGGGGCCAGGGTCTCGCCGCCGACGATCTCGACATCGACATCCGGCAGTGTGTCGGCCGGGTCGGTCTCGTTGGCCAGGCCGAACGACAGCACCGTCAGGCCGACGAGCACGACCACCGCACCCACGCCGATGATCAGCTTCTTGCCCAGGCCACTCGACTCGGGCTTCTGGTCCTCGACGGTGGGGAGATTGGGTCGCTTGGGTGCCGGCTTGGCGGAGGGCCGCTTGCGCGGCTCCTGGCGCGTGCCTTCGGTTCGGGCCATGGCTGTCTCCTGTCCTGCTACCTGCTGGTGTTCGCCGACAGCCGCAACCACATGAGGGCGCCCACGAACACGAAACCTGTCAACGACATGAAGGGTATCGAGATGAAGCCGAAATGCTGAACCCAGATGTCGGTACATGGACTGGCGGAGTCACAGAAACCCTCGCTGCCGCCGATCCACATTCGCTGTTCCGCATAGTGGAACAGGGCGATGGCGGCCCCGACGAGCGCCACCGGTAGAGCCACCTTGGCGGCCCATTCCCATCGCCGCACCGCTGCCACGATCAAGAACAACGCCAGCGGATACATGAAGAAGCGCTGGACCCAGCACAAGCGACAGGGGACGAACCCGGCGACCTCGGACATGTAGAGGGACCCGAGCGTCGCCACCGTCGCCACCGTGGCCGCCACGGGCAGCGTGTAGGCGCCCAGCTCCCGCACGGCCAGAGCCCGCGTGGACGAGCGCGGCATCACGGCCACCAGACCGAGGGTGCCCGCCAGAGCCATGAGGCTCAACAATGCGAACAGGAGGGTGAACGCTTCGACCATCGGCGCAGCAGGCTACTCGGACCCGGGAGCACTGCACCCGGTCGCTACCCTCGTCGCGTGATCACGACCGAGATCGACCTGGTCGTCTCCCGCCCCGCCGCGGACGTCTTCGCACTCCTCTCGGACTTCGAAGCCAACCCGACCTGGCAGAACGGCATGCGTTCCTGCACCTGGACGACCGAACCGCCGCTCCGGGTGGGCTCTCGATACGAGCAGGTCGCCGAGTTCCTCGGCAAGGAGATCGTGTCGACCTTCGAGGTGGTCGAGTACGAGGCGGACAGCCGGGTCAAGGCGACGACGATCGCCGGGTCGTTCCCGATCACCTTCACCCGCTGGGTCGAGCCTCTCGATCAGCAGTCGACCCGGGTCCGCGCCGTCATCGAGGGCGACGCCTCAGGGTTCTTCCGGCTGATGGAGCCGCTGATGCGACCGATGGTCCGGCGCTCGATCCGCACCGACTACCAGCGGCTGAAACGCCTGCTGGAGGCCCGCCCCTGATTCAGGCCAGGTCGTCCAGGTCGGTGCTCTCCAGCTCGAGCAGCACCTTCACCACGGCCTCCCGCAGCCGATCCGAGGCCAGGGCCAGGTTGGCCATGAACTGATCGCCGGTGGCAACGGGAGCATCGACGAGGTCGGTGATGGCCTTCACCGCCATCATCGGGATGCCCAACCGCTCGGCCACGTAGGCGACGGCAGCAGCCTCCATCTCTTTCACCTGGCCTCCGAGGCGCTCGATCAGGTCCCGATCGGTGTCGCTCTCGTCGAGCGAGTTGGACGTGGTGACGAGGCCGGTACGGAAGCCCAGTCGCTCGGCCAAGCCGGCGACCGCCAGCCCCGGATGGCGCCCGATGCCGTACTCGGCGAAACCGGGGAGATCGACCCGCCGGTCGTGGTGCACGAAGGTGTCGGCGTTGAGG
>JBPEXB010000202.1:0-5082 GCA_052032125.1 Acidimicrobiia bacterium | reverse complement strand
GCCACGACCACGACGTCTCGGGTGACGCGGTGACGTCGACCGAGCGGTGCATGACGTAGGCCAGGCGGAACGACTCGAGGGCGCTGGCGCCGATCCCGTCGGTGCCGAGGGCGACGGGATTTGAGAAGCGCACTGGATCGGCATAGCCGACCGCATTGTTCAGATTCGATCGGGGGTTGTGCAGCACCGTTCCCGCCAGCGTGTGGTCGGTGGGCAGGTGTACACAGTGCGCCAGCAGCCATCGATCGTTGGTGAGGCCATCGAGGCGCCGCGGCGCATCGATGTCCTCGGGGCCTTCGCACACGTGGATGTGCATGCCGGCCCCCAGGTCGTCGGCCAGGCCGGCGGCGGCCCGCAGCGTGTCGTCGGAGCAGGTGAAGGCGGCGTGGATGGCCACGAACCCGGGCCCGCCATCCTGCAGGTAGCGCCGGTTCTCCTCCAGGCCGCGGCGGGCACCGTCTTCACCATGCCGATCGGTCACGCCGTAGCCGGTCAGCACTCGCACGCCGACCTCCGCACAGGCCTCGGCGATCACCGAGAGGCTGCCCTCGATGGCGTTGGGCGACTCGTGGTGGTCGACCAGCCCCGTGGTGCCGACCTCCAGGGCTTCCAGCGCCCCGAGCATCGCCGACCAGCGGATCATCTCGAGATCGAGCGCCGCATCGAGGCGCCACCAGATCTGCTCCAGGATCTCCTGGAAGGTCGTCGGCACCCTGGGCGGGGGAGGCATGCCTCTCGCCAGCGCGGAGTACAGGTGGGTGTGTGCGCAGACCAGGCCGGGAGTGGTCGACCCCTCCATCACCCGGTCTGCAGCGGCTGGTGGATACCCATGGGGAGCTGCGTCCGCCAGACGCCGTCCACCTCGTGGTAGGCGGCTGCCACGGCCCCGGCGGTGGGGACGAGCCCGATCTCGCCGACGCCCTTGATGCCGTACGGCGAGCGGGGCTGCGGCACCTCGAGCAGGATGACGTCGACCTCCGGCATGTCCTTGGGCCGGATGATGCCCAGGCTGCGGAAGGTCATGTTGGTGGGGCGCGACTCGTCGTCCGCCGGGAACTCCTCGCTGATCGCGTAGCCCAGCCCCATGTGGACGGCTCCCTCGACCTGGCCCTCGCACAAGACGGGGTTGATCGCCTTGCCGACGTCGTGGGCGGCGACCACCCGTTCGATCGTGCCCGTGGCCTTGTCGGCGATGACCAGTTGGGCGGCGTAACCGAACGCAGAGTGGATGATCGGGTTGTCGACGCCGTCGTTGATCGAGTTGGTCCAGTCGACCCGGTACTCGCCCTCGTAGTCGACGCCGACCTGCCGCCCGGCGGCGATGGCGGCCCGGCAGGCTGACTGGACGGCGCCGGCCCCCATCAGCGTGCCTCGTGAGCCGGTGGTCTGACCGGTGCCGAGCTCCCGGGTCGTGTCGACGATCACGTCGATCGTCGACGGGTCGATGCCGAGCTCCTCGGCGGCCACCTGCTGCGCGACTGTGTGCACTCCCTGGCCCATCTCGGTCCAGCAGTGCCGGACCTCGACGCGGCCGTCCGGCCGGAAGTGGACGACCGCCCGGGCGATCTCCTTGAACCCGTTCCCGAGCCCGCTGTTCTTGAGGCCCAGGCCCAACCCGACCGCCTTGCCTGCGGCGCGGGCTGCGTCGTAGTGAGGTTTGAGGGCATCGAGAGCCTCCCGAGCCCCGCGACATCCGTCGTCCATGATCTGCCCGGGGCCCCACACGACGCCCGGCTCGATCACGTTGCGGCTCCTGATCTCCCATCCGCTGATCCCCGCCAGCTCGGCGAGCCGGTCCATGGCGCCTTCCATCGCGAACTGCGCCTGGTTGGCGCCGAACCCCCGGAAGGCGCCTCCCACCGGGTTGTTGGTGCGAGCGGCGATGGCCTCCACATCGATGTTGGGAACCACGTAGGGGCCGCTGGCGTGGCCGGCTGCCCGCTCCAGCACCTTCATGCCGACCGAGGCGTAGGGGCCCGAGTCGCCGAGCATCCGGGCCTTCATGGCGGTCAGGCGGCCCTCGTCGTCACACGCCGCCCACAGCTCGATCTCGATCGGATGCCGTTTGGGGTGCATCCGCAGCGATTCTTCGCGCGACACCGTGCACTTGACGGGGCGGCCGAGGAGATGGGCAGCCAAAGCCGTCTGGGCCTGATTGCACATGTCTTCCTTGCCCCCGAAGGCGCCTCCGTTGGACACGAGCTCGACCACCACCCGGTCGGTCGGGAGGTCGAGAACGGAGGCGATCTGGTCGCGGTCGTCCCAGACTCCCTGGCCGCCCGAGTAGACCATCAGCGTCCCGTCCTCGCCCGGCACCGCGAGTGTCGACTCCGGTTCGAGGAACGCATGCTCGACGCGCTGGGTCCTGAACGTCTCGTGGATGCGGTGTGGCGACGCCTCGTAGGCGGCGTCGAAGTCGCCCCGCTGGTAGGCGGAGACCGACAGCACGTTGCCGTCGAGCCCCCACACTGCATCCTCGTCGGAGGCCACGGCGACCGCGGGGTCGCTGAACGGGGTGTGCACCCGGTACTCGACGTCGATCAGCTCAGCCGCGGCACGAGCGGTCAGCCGATCCTCTGCGACGACGATCGCCAGCACGTCTCCGTAGTAGGAGGTCCGGCCACCCTCCGGGATGAACACCGGCCAGTCCTTGTGGATCAGCCCCACCCGCAGCTCGCCAGGCACGTCCGCAGCGGTGAAGACCGCATGGACGCCGGGGTGTGCCAACGCCGGGGCGGTGTCGATGCGCACCACGTCGGCCCTGGCATGGTCCGTGAGCCGCAGAGCCGCATGCAGCAGGCCGGTCGGCCGCAGGTCGTCTATGTACCCGCGGTCACCGAGGGCCAGCTCGCGGCCTTCGTACTTGATGCCCGACTTGCCGACCCCGGTGGGGACCTCGACCGGCCCGATCTGCCCGGATGCCAGCATGTCGATGGCGTCGAAGATCTTCGTGTAGCCGGTGCAGCGGCACAGGTGGGCGCCGAGCTGGCCGGCCACATCGCGTCCTCGGAGGTCAGAGCCCTTCCGGTCGAGCAACGCCTTGGTGCGAACCAAGATCCCCGGTGTGCAGAAGCCGCACTGCAGGGCACCGCAGACGGCGAACGCGTCGGCCAGGCGCTCCCGCTCGGCCGGGTCGAAGCCCTCGAGCGTCGTGACCTCGCGGCCCTCCGCCTTCTCGAGGCTGGTGACGCAGCTGACCATGGCCTTGCCGTCGATGAGCACCGTGCAGCAGCCACACTGCCCGGAGGGCGAGCAGCCGTCCTTGGCCGAGGTGAGATCGAGCTCCTCACGGAGCGCGGACAGCAGGTGGGGGTGGTCGGCGCGCACCGACACCTCCTCACCGTTCACGGTGAAGGACACCGTCGACCGTTCGGTGATCGTCACTTCACAACTCCCTCGAGGGCCCGGGCGCTCGCCGGGTACCACATCGTGTCAGAGTCCGCTCGACCGAGTCCAGCGGTTCTTCGGGTTCCACCGTAGAGGTTCGGCGGGGCCCGCGGAGCACGACCGCTCGTCGGTCGTGGGGAAAATCGCCTCGTGGCGGGACCCTCCTGGCTCGGGACGCCTATCGTGACCGGCGGGCCGGGAACGGGTTGCGGAGCTCCGGCCGGGGAGTGTGTGGTGGGACGAGAGTGCGGACGGCCGTGAGGAAGGTGCTCACCGCTCGTCGCATCGCCCCGGCGCTCATCCCGCTCGGCGCCGTGGCGCTGGCCCTGCTCATCGGGGCCGTGATGCTGATCGTGCTCGGCGCCAATCCCATCGAGGGCTACTCGGCGATGGTCAGGGGAGCGTTCGGCAGCGCCAACGGGCTGACCGAGACCGCCCTACGGGCCACACCCCTGCTGCTGGTCGGGGCCGGCATCGCGGTGGCGTTCCGGGCGAGCGTCATCAACATCGGTGGCGAGGGCCAGATGGTGTTGGGGGCCATCGTCTCGACTGCCATCGCCCTCGGGTTGCCCGACGCCCCCGCCATCGTGCTGCTGCCGGCGGTGATGATCGGCGGCCTGATCGGTGGCGCCATCTGGGGTGCGATCCCGGGGGCCCTCAAGGCCTACTACGGCGTCAACGAGATCCTCAGCACGATCATGCTCAACCTCGTGGCCGCCCAGCTGATGAACTGGCTCCTGCGGGGCCCCTTCATCGATCCGAGCGACGACCACATCCCCCAGACGGCCCGGCTCCCGGAAGCCGCCGACCTGCCGATCGTCCTCGGTGACCGCTTCCACCTCGGTTCCATCCTGGCGATCCTCGCCGCCGTGGTCGCCTACATCCTGTTGTGGAGAACGACGGTCGGCTACCGGCTGCGGGCAGTCGGACTGTCGGCGTCGGCAGCGGCCTACAGCGGACTGCCGGTGAAACGATCGATCGTGCTGGCACTGACGTTCAGCGGGGCGCTGGCCGGGCTGGCCGGGGCGATCCTGGTCTTCGGGAGCGAGTCGCACCGATTCGTCACCGACGGCTCGGCCACCGGGTTCACCGGCTCAGCGGGTTTCAACGGCATCGTCACGGCGCTCTTCGGAGCCTTGCATCCCCTCTGGACCATCCCGTCGTCGTTCCTCTTCGGAGGGCTGTTGGTGGGCGCCAACAGCATGCAGCGGGCGGTGCAGGTGCCCCAGGCGTTGATCATCGCCCTCAACGGCCTGGTCGTGGTGTTCGTCGTGTCGAGCCAGCGCCTGCGCGCCAAGCTGGCCGAGCGTGCGCTGCGGGCAGATGAGGTGGTCCCCGAGGAACCCGATCCGCAGATGGCGGACGCCGAGCCGTGAGCGAGTTCTTCACCACCACCATCCTCGTGGCCACCGCCGCCGGGGCGCTCCGGCTGGCCATGCCGCTGCTGTTCGCGGCGCTGGGCGAGATGTACGGCCAGCGCAGCGGGGTGCTGAACCTCGGGGTGGAGGGCACGATGCTGCTCGGTGGGTTCTTCGCCTACTGGACGGTGATCGAGACCTCCAACAGCTGGCTGGGCTTGATCGTCGGGATCGTCATCGGAGCGATCATGGGTCTGATCACGGCCTTCGTGAGCGTGACCCTCAAGGCCGAGCAGGGCATCTCAGGGATCGGCGTGTACCTCTTCGGGCTCGGCAT
>JBPEXB010000201.1:0-1794 GCA_052032125.1 Acidimicrobiia bacterium | reverse complement strand
GCGCGCCACCACGGGATGGGGATGACCGATCTCGCCAAGCGGGCCACGACCCGCGCCGACGAGCTGGCGCCCGACGAGTACCGCGACGGCCTCGCCCGCGTCGAGCGGCTGTGCGAGCGGCTCCGTCCGGGCGCCGTCTGCATGGTCGGTCTCGCCGGCTGGCGCACCGCCGTCGACCGCAAGGCCGTCGCCGGTTGGCAGGACCGCACGCTCGGCGGCCGACCGGTCTACGTCATGCCCTCGACATCGGGTCTCAACGCCCACAGCACCCAGGCCGACCTCACCGCCCACCTCCGCACCGCAGCGAACTCGACGAAATAGCGTGCGGCGAATTCAAGCAGTGGGCGCAACAGCCAGTAGTTGATTGAACATTACGGCTGGGGTCTTCCAGCCGAGGGTCTTCCTCGGTCGTGTGTTCAGGAGCAGTGCGATTTCGTCGAGGTCCGTTTGGGTGTGGACCGACAGGTCGGTGCCTTTGGGTAAGAACTGGCGGACGAGCCCGTTCCAGTTCTCGTTGGTGCCGCGCTGCCATGGTGAGTGCGGGTCACAGAAGTAGACGGGGGATCCGCTGTTCACGGTGAATCGGTGGTGGTCGGCCATCTCCGTGCCCTGATCCCATGTGAGTGACCGGAACAGCTGGTGGGGAAGGGTCGTGACGTGTTCAGTGAGCCGGTCGGCGAGGTGGTCAGCGGTCTTGGACTCGAGCTTGATGAGCATCCCGAACCGAGTCGAACGTTCGACCACGGTCGCGACTGCGGTCTTTCCGCCGGCGCCGATGATCAGATCGCCTTCCCAGTGTCCGGGCACGGCACGGTCTTCGATCTCGGCCGGCCGTTCCGAGATGTTGACCATGTTCGGGATCTTGGCGCTCTGGCCGGGGCCTCGCCGGTTGTGTGGGTGCCGGCGTGCACGCCCGGATCGCAGGCATGCCGCCAATTCCTTGCGGAGTTCGGGCTTGGCCTGCACATAGATCGCTTCATAGATCGACTCGTGCGACACCCACCACTGTCGCTCGTCGGGATGTTCGACGCGCAGCATCGCTGCGATCTGTTCCGGTGACCATCGCAACCGCAACCAGCCCTGCACCTCGATCCACAACCACCATCGAGACACGGTCCAGGGCGGACGTGGCCGCGACGCCGCTTCCACAGCGATCGCCTGCGCACGGTGAGCGCGGTACGCGTCCCGGCCCCCGCCCCGTTCGATCTCGCGGCCGATGGTCGAGCGGTGCTTGCCCACTCGTCGGGCGATCTCGGCATTGGTCAGGCCATCGCTGATCCCGAGCAGGATCTCCTCGCGATCATCGATGGTCAGCGCGTCGGGTCGTGGTGTCCGCTCTCTGAGCACCCCGACACCGTGCTCTCGGATCGCGACCCGGAGGGTGGATAGCCCAACTCCGGCCAGCTTCGCTGCGTCGGCCTGGTTCGCTCCCGCGCTCACCGCAACAAGCCCGACCCGCAACCGCTCGTACGGAACCTTTGGATTCCCCATCGCAACACCTCGTCGTCGGAGCTGTTGCACTCACCACCTGAGAACGCCTGCGGTTTCCGCACGCTCACGGGTCGAGTTCTGCCAGCGGACCCACCCCGACCGTTCTCGACGAGATGACGTGCGGTTTCCGAACGGTATTTCGTCGAGTTCGGGGTTGGGGTGGGGTCGGGGGTCAGCCGGGGGCGAGGTCGCGGACGGCCTGCTCCATGTCGTAGCCGAAGGGCAGGGGCGCCAGCGCCGGCGTGGTGACGCCGTTGGCGATGTACTCGCCGATCTGTTCGCGGCACTTCTCGGGCGGGCCGT
>JBPEXB010000200.1:0-16588 GCA_052032125.1 Acidimicrobiia bacterium | reverse complement strand
GCCCGCACCTCGTCGACCGTGTCTCCCCAGAAGTCGATGCGCGCCGCTTCGTCGGCCTGGGCGGGAAACACGTCGACGATCCCGCCGCGGACGGCGAACTCGCCGCGAGACTCGACCCGGTCGGTGCGGTGGTAGCCGGCCCCATCGAGGCGGGCCACCAGGTCCTCCAGCTCCAGCTCGTCGCCCGGTGCGGCCTCGATCGGGTCGATCGGCGAGGGGCTGAGGCGCTGGACCGCCGAGCGAACCGAGCCGACCACGACGGTTCCGGCGGCACCTTGCTGGAGCCGGTGCCGGGCTTCGGCCCGACGGGCCATCGTGGAGGCGTTGGGTGAGACGTGCTCGAACGGCAGTGTCTCCCAAGCGGGAAGGAAGCAGACGTCGTCGAGGAACAGCGCCAAGTCGTCGGCCAGCTCCTCGGCCTCCCGTTCCGACGGGAGCACCGCCAAGAGTGGTCCCGCTGCCCGCCTGGCCAGCCCGCCCAGCACGACGGCGCGGGCCGGGGGAGGCACGACGAGGCGACCGGGGGGAGCCGGGAGGTCGGCCGGATCCCAGCGATCGAGGAGGGTCGAGAGCGGTGCGGACACGATCCACGAGGGTACTCGGCCCCCGCCCCGAGCCGACCGGCGATCAGGCGTCGGTGAGCCCCTCGGAGCGGAACCAGTCGAGGATGCGGGCGAAGGTGTCTCTGGGGCTCCGATAGTGAAGGCCCAGCTCCCGGGTGGCCCGGGACCCGTCGTACCGGGCGCCCGCCCGGAGCTGCCGGAGGCTCTCGGCGCAGACCGGAACCGACGTCACGGCTCGTCCGAGGAGGTCGGCGACCGGTCCGAGCGGTCGCAACAGCCCGGGCGGGATGAGGCGGATGCGAGCAGGCCGGCCGGTCAGGTCGCCCAGCAGGCCGAGGGCGTCTCCCACCGAAAGGGTGAATCCGCTCAGCACGTACCGCTCCCCCGGCGTCCCTCGCTCCTCGGCCAGCAGGTGGCCGCGAGCGCAATCGTCGACGTCGACGATCGAGAAGGTGGTGTCGACCATGACCGGAAGCTTGCCGTTGACGGCGTCGAGCAGGATCCGCCCGGTGCCCGTCGACCGTCCGGGACCCTGCACCGAGGAAGGATTCACGGCGACAACGTCCAGGTCGCCCGCCTCGGCGAACGCCGCTCGCTCGGCTTCGACCTTCGAGTGCTCGTAGATCGTCAGAAACCGCCCCCGGTGCTCGGTCCCCTCGTGCCCGACCGTGCCGGGCTCCTCTCCGAGCGTGACGGTGGACGAGGTGTGCACCAGCCTGGCCACACCTGCGATGCGCGAGGCGCGGACGACGTTGCGGGTGCCCTCCACGTTGACCGCCATCATCCGGTCGGGGTCCCGGGAGCAGAACTCGACCACCCCGGCGACGTGGAACACGGAGCCGCAGCCCGCCACTGCCTCGGCGACCGAGGACGCATCGAGCACGTCGCCCGGCACCGGCTCGGCACCCAGGCCGCGCACACGCGCCGCCGCCTCGTCGGATCGCACCAGCACCCGGGTCGATCGCCCCGAGCCGACGAGGTGCCGGACCAGCGCCTGCCCGACGACGCCGGTACCGCCCGTGACCAGGGTGCTCAAGAGGAGGCGGGTTGGTCCACGTCCCGGATCGCCTGACGGAAGCGGGCCAGGTAGTCCCAGCCAGAAGCGATCGTGACGACGGCCGCGAACCACATCCAGTACTGGTCGAGGTACCACGGGCCCCAGGTCTCGGGGAGCCGCAGCATCGCCAGGCCCAACGCCAGGAACTGCACAACGGCCTTCGCCTTGCCGGCCAGCGAGGCAGGGACCATGCCGCCGTCGATGGCGACCACGCTGCGCACGGCCATGACGACGAACTCTCTCGTCATGATGATGAACGTCACCCACACCGAGGCCCGATCGACCGAGACCAGCGCGATCAGCACGCCGCTGACCAGGATCTTGTCGGCCGTGGTGTCGAGAAAGGCGCCCAGCACCGTGGTGATGCCGCGGCGACGGGCGATCGCTCCGTCCAGGTAGTCCGTGATCGCCGCCACCAGCACGAACGCTGCCGCGATCCCGAAGAGGTGATCGAGCTCGGTGTGCTCCGTGGCGATCACCAATCCGATGATGACCGGCACCAGGAGCACCCTGAACAGCGCGAGGCGATCCGGTACCGAGATGCTGTGTCCTTCCGTCCCGCCGAGATTATCCCCCACAACCCGGCACTACCCTGGCTTCATGTCGCCTCCGACGCCAGGGACCTGGACTCGCACCGACTCGCTCGCCGCGCTCGAAGCGGCCGATCGGTTCGACGTGGTCGTCGTGGGAGGCGGGATCATCGGGGCGGCTGCGGCCCTCGACGCCGCCGCCCGCGGGCTGTCGGTGGCGCTCATCGAGCAGAGCGACTTCGCCTCCGGGTCGTCCAGCAAGTCCACCAAGCTGCTGCACGGCGGCATCCGCTACCTGCCGCATTTCCAGTTCGGCCTGATCCGCGAAGGGTTGCTCGAGCAGAAGATCCTCGCCAAGACGGCCGACTTCCTCTTCTCGTCACTCGAGTTCGCTCTGCCGCTGTACCGGGGCAAGCGCCTCGCCGACCTGCCGCGCTGGGCCTCCATCCCGGCGCTCATGCCCTACACGATGCGTATCGGTCTGACGCTCTACGACACCTTGGGCCGGCGATCCGATCTCGACCGGCATCGGCGCCTCGATCGCACCGACATGCTGGAGCGTCTCCCCACTCTGCGCACCGACGGCTTGACCGGCGGCTTCGGTTATCAGGATGCGCAGACCGACGATGCCCGGCTGACCATCACCGTGCTCAAGACGGCCGTGCGCCGATACGGCGTGGTGGCGGTGGCGGGTCTGCGAGCGGAGCGGGTCGAGGCGGAGCCGGGTGGCTATCGCGTCGAGGTGTCGGACGGGAAGGACGTGCGGTCGATCGCCACCCGCGGCGTGATCGCCGCCACCTGGGCGTTCCGCCCGCCACCTCTCAACGGCGCCCCCGCCCGCCGCGAGGTGTCGCTCTCCAAAGGCGTCCACATGCTGTACCGGGCGGAGGACCTCGGTCTCGGCTCGAGCGCCGTCGTGCTCCCCGAGACCGATGACGGCCGGGTGCTGTTCATCGTCCCATGGAACGGCATGGCGCTGTTGGGCACGACCGACACGCCCTACGAGGGACCGCCGTCCAAGGCCCAGCCGGAACAGGAGGACCTCGAGTACCTGGCGCGGCACCTCCACCAGTACCTCGACCTCGACCCGGTCGAGCCCGTTGCGTCGTTCGCCGGACTCCGGGCGCTGATCGACGACGGGGGCAGTACCGCCAAGGCGTCGCGCGGCCACGAGATGGTGGAGATCGCCCCGGGCTACACCCAGATCATGGGCGGCAAGCTGACCGCCTACCGGCCGATCGCCGCCGAGGCCGTCGACACGCTCAAGAAGCCGCTGGGCTTCGACGCCGACTCGCCGACCGAGACGGAGGTGCTGTTCGGTGCCGGCATCCCGGGCGACTTCGACCGCCGGCTCATGGAGGAGCTGGGCACGATCGACTGCGACGCCGCCTACGCCCGCACCCTCATCGCTCGCTATGGCACCGAGTCGGCCAACGTCGTCGAGCGCCTGATGGCCGAACCGGCCAGCCGCCAGCACATCGGCGGCGGCTGGGCGACGCTGGCGGAGGCCGCCTACTCGGCGTTGCACGAGTCCGCGACGTCCGTCGCCGACTTCACGCTCCGCCGCACCCACCTGGCCTGGCGGGTACCCGACCATGGACGGGCCGACGCCCCGGCGATCGCCGCCGCCATGGGAGCGGCGCTGGGCTGGTCCGATGTCGCGGTGGACGAGGCGGTGCGGGCCTATGAGGACGAGCTGAAGACGGTGGGTCTGTGAGCGAGCGGCCGTGCTGGAACTGAGTGCCATCGAGGCCCGCGTGCTCGGGGCGCTCGTCGAGAAGAGCAAGACGACGCCCGACTACTACCCCATGACCCTCAACGCGTTGACGGCTGCGTGCAACCAGTCGTCCAATCGCGATCCGGTCACCACCTACACCGAGGATCAGATCGAAGCGGCCATGCGCGACCTCCGTGAGCGGAAGCTGGCTCGATCGGTCAGGACGAGCCGTTCTCGGATCATGAAGCATCAGCACGATCTGGAGCAGGCGCTGGTGCTCGACGGGGCCGCAGTGTCCGTGCTGGCGGTGCTCCTGCTCAGGGGGCCGCAGACCGTCGGCGAGCTGCGGACGAGAACCGAGCGGTATCACGACTTCGCTGGGCTCGACGAGGTCGAGGCGACGTTGACGAGCCTCGCCGCGGACGACCCCCCGCTGGTGAGGCGACTGGACCGCCAACCGGGGCAGAAGGAGGCCCGGTGGACCCACCTGTTGAGCGGCGCCGAGCCCGACGCACCGCCGGTCGCAGCTGCACCGGATCCAGCTCCCATCGAGGTCGACGCTGCCCCTTGGGAGGCTCGCCTGGCGGCCCTCGAGCGGCGTGTCGCGGAGCTCGAACAGCAGCTCGGGCTCGCCGACTGATCGCCCGCGACCCGCCGGGTAGGGTCCGACTCATGCACGAGACGCCGGGGGATCTCGCCTCACTGCAGAAGCTGCTGGACGACAGCTATGCGCGGGCAGGCGCCTTCCTCAAGTCGGTCATCCCCGACGACTTCACCGCCGATGCCGACGAGATCTGTGCCCGCTTGACCGGCGTCTGCCTCCTGACCCTGGCGACGGTCACGGCCGACGGCCGCCCCCTCGCAGGGCCCGTCGACGGGCTGTTCTATCGAGGGAGGTTCTGGTTCGGGACGGGGGGCCGTTCGGTCCGGGCGCAACACATCCGAGCGCGGCCGTCGGTGAGCGCGGTGCATGTTCCGGCGGAGGCGTTCTCCGTCACCGTGCATGGTGTGGCCGAGGTCATGGACCTGCGGGCGCCCGACAACGACGGCTTCCGGGAGTACGTGCTGGATGTCTACGGGCCGTCGTGGAACGAGTGGGGTGCCGGCGCCATGTATGCGCGGATCGACCCGGATCGCATGTTCACGTTCCTGATGCCCGACGAGGGCTGATCAGGCCCAGTCGAGCGTCCTGGCGACCGCATCCTTCCACCGTCCGTAGAGGCGGGCACGCTCGTCCTCTGCCATCGCAGGCTCCCAGCGGCCTCCCTCCTGCCAGTTGGCCCGCAGGTCGTCGAGGCCGTCCCAGTAGCCCTCCGCCAGCCCGGCGCCGTAAGCGGCGCCCAGCGCCGTCGTCTCGCTCACGACCGGCCGCACGACCGGCACGTCGAGCATGTCCGCCTGGAACTGCATCAGCAACTCGTTGACGACCATGCCGCCGTCGACCTTCAGCGAGCCGACCTCGGTCCCCGAGTCGGCCCGCATGGCGTCGAGCACCTCACGGGTCTGGAAGGCGGTCGACTCGAGTGCCGCCCTGGCGATGTGGCGTCGATCGGCGAAGCGCGTCAAGCCGGCGATCACGCCCCGGGCGTCAGATCGCCAGTGGGGGGCGAACAGACCGGAGAACGCCGGCACGAAGTAGACGTCGCCGTTGTCCTCTGCCTGGGCGGCGAGCGACTCGACCTCGGCGGAGTCGCTGATGATCCCCAGGTTGTCGCGCAGCCACTGCACGAGCGCCCCGGCGATGGCGATCGAGCCCTCGAGGGCATAGACCGCCGGCTCGCCGGCGACCTGATAGCCCAGCGTCGTCAGCAACCCGTGCCCGGACGGCACCATCTCGGGTCCGGTGTTCATGAGCATGAAACACCCGGTGCCGTAGGTGTTCTTGGCATCGCCCGGCTCGAAACACGCCTGCCCGAAGAGCGCCGCGTGTTGGTCGCCCAGCACACACGAGATCGGCACCCCGTCGAGCACGCCCGTGCCGACGCCGATCCTGCCGATCGATGGCACGATCTCCGGCACCATCGAGGCGGGCACCTCCATCGCCTCGAGCAGCTCCGGGCTCCATGCCAGCTCGCCGAGGTCCATGAGCAGCGTGCGCCCTGCGTTCGAGACGTCGGTCACATGCCGCCCGCCGTCGACGCCGCCGGTCAGATTCCACAACACCCAGGCGTCCATGGTGCCCATCACCGCCCGTCCGGCCGAGGCTGCCTCGGCGACCCCGTCGACATGGCGCATCATCCACGTGACCTTGGGCCCGCTGAAGTAGGTCGCCAGCGGCAGGCCGGTGGACGGACGAAAGCGGTCGATGCCTTGGTCGCCGGCGAGTTCGTTCACGACACCGGCCGTACGGGTGTCCTGCCACACGATGGCATTGCCGAGCGGTTGTCCGGTCGTGGGATCCCACACCATCGTGGTCTCGCGCTGGTTGGTGATGCCGACGGCCGCCAGGTCGGAGGCGCTGACCGACGCGGCGCCGAGCGCCTCCGCCACCACTGCCTCGGTGGTCGCCCAGATCTCCTGCGGATCGTGCTCGACCCATCCCGGCTTGGGGAAGATCTGCTCGAACTCACGCTGTGCCGAGGCGACGACCGAGCCGGCGTGGTCGAACAGCATGAAGCGGGTGCTGGTGGTCCCCTGGTCGATGGCTCCGACGTAGGTGGTCATTGCGCCCCTTCTCGTTGCGTCACGTGGGTCGCATGATGCCACCGGTACCTGGTACCACGTACCCGGTACCAGGTACTCATCCCGGCGTGCGTTCCCCGGCCTGGCGGACGGCGGACTCGGGATCCGTGACGAACGTCTCGACCACGTCGGCGGCGTCCTGGACGAGGATGTCCATCTCCTCCCGCTCCGCCTTCGAGAAGCGCTTGAGCACGTAGGCGGCCGGATCCATGCGGCCGGGCGGCCGACCGAGGCCCACCTTGAGGCGCCAGAACTCCCGTGAGCCCGTGGCCGCCATGATCGACTTCACGCCGTTGTGCCCGCCCGCCCCGCGACCGGCGTGCAGCCGCAGGCGGGCGTAGGGCAGGTCGATGTCATCGTGGATCACGAGCAAGTCGGCGATGTCGGCCTTGAAGTAGTCCAGGACCGACCGCACCGGCGCCCCCGAGACGTTCATGTTGGCGCGGGGCAGCGCCAGCACGACCTTGTGGCCGGAAATCGAGACCTGGGCGATGTCGGCGCGGACCCGGAGCGGACCACGCTTGATCCGGGACCCGTGACGGTCGGCGAGGGCTCCGACCACTTCGGCACCGATGTTGTGCCGCGTTCCCGTGTAGGCGCTCTCGGGGTTGCGCAGCCCGACGACGACCCGGATCGGCTACTCGTCTCCGCCGGCGTCGCCGTCGTCGTCGGACTCGGCTGAGGCTCCGGCCTCTCCGGCCTCCTCGCCCTCTTCGCCCTCGACCTCTTCGCCTTCCTCGCCCTCGAGCTCTTCCTCTTCCTCGGCGAAGGCGGCCGCCGGGAGGCTGACGGTCACGACCGTCTGCTCCTCGTCGTCGAGGATCTCGACACCGTCGAGCGCCGGCAGGTCGGAGACCTTGAGCGAATCGCCGATGCTCAGCTCGGAGATGTCCAGCTCGATCGACTCGGGGATGTTGGTCACGAGCGCGTTGACGGTGACGACGCTGAGCACCGTCTCGACGATGCCGCCCTCGTCGCGCACGCCGACCGGCTCGCCGGTCAGCTCGATCGACACCTCGGCGTCCACGCGGTCGGTGAGGGAGATCTTGACGAAGTCGAGATGCGTGATGTCACCCTTGGTCGGATGGCGTTGCACCTCGCGGGCGAGTGAGGTGTGGGTGTCCTTGCCCACCTCGATCGTGAGCACGGCGTTGAGGCCGGCATCGGTGCTCAGGGCGTTCCGCAAGTCACGGGCGTCGACCGCCAGCGCCACTGGATCGCTGCCCTGGCCGTAGAGGGTGGCGGGAACCATGCCCTCGTTGCGCAGGCGACGCGAGGCGCGGCTCCCCAACTGGCGGCCCGTTTCGGCGCGCAGGGTGGTTTCCGACATGACAGAGCTCCTTGGAGGTGGGTGGGACCCGGAGGGCTTGATTATGGTCCGATCCGCCTCGGGATGCCAAGGCGCGACGGCCCCCGATCACGCCCTCGGAGCCGGCCACGCCGGGTCGAGGAAGGTCTGCACCTCGATGACGTGCCCGTCGGGATCCCGGTAGAAGGCATGGTGCAGGGAGTACTGCTCGTTGCGGGCCGGCGGACGGTCGCAGGTCACTCCGGCGCCGATCAGCCGGTCGTGCCAGGCGTCCACGTCCGAGGTGACCAGCGTCACCATGACGCCGTCGGAGGGCGCCGCCGCCGACCGGGCGCAGATGCCCACGAAGGCGTCGCCCGCCCCCACCCGGTAGATGCGACAGTCGCCCTGGTCGAGCACCAGCTCCAGCCCCAGCGTGTCCTCGTAGAAACGACGGGAACGGTCGAGGTCGGCGACCGGCAGGAAGGTCACGAGTTGATCGAAGTTCATGGAGCGGGAGCGTACCCTCAGGCCGAGCGCTCCAGGCGCCCCTCCACCGGCAACAGCGCCGGGATCACCACCAGCGCTCCGAGCGCGGCGACCGTCATCGAGACCCACATCACACCAGAGAGATGGTGGTGGGGGCGGAACGGGGACAGGAGCAGGGCGGTGAGGGCGATGGCGATGCCCAGGGCGTTCGCCACGATCGGGCGCCCGGCGCGATCGATGGCACGCAGGACGTAGCCGTCGCCCGCGGCGCGAGCGTGGTCGATGGCGGCTACGAAGTGGATGGCGTAGTCGATCCCCACACCGATCACGATCGACGAGGCGACCGCAGTGATCAGGTTCAGCTGGATGCCGGAGGCGGCGATGAAGGCCAGCAGGGCGGCGATCGTCAGCACCAGCGGGATCATCGCCACCAGCGTGGAGCGCAGGTTCCGGTACACGCCGTAGAGCATGAGCGCCACCAGGGCCAGAGCGGCGATGACCGAGAACACCTGGGCCCTGAGGATCAGCCGGGCGATCTCGTCCCACAGCACCGAGAGCCCGGTGATGACGGTCACGTCGTCCGAGGCGTCCGCATAGTCGAGCCACCCACGCAGGTCGTCGGGACTGTGGGCGCCTGGAAGCAGCATGAACCGGAGCCCGTCGTCCGACACGAGGTCGCCCAACGGGAGCGGCGAGTCGCCCGCCATCAGCTGGTCGATCGGCACCGACTCCACCAGGTCGAGGGCCGAGAACACCGCCCGCACCCCCGGCAGCGCCTCCAGCTCGGCGCTGGCCGCGCGGGCGGCCCGCAGTGAGGCCTCGGGTGCAGCCGGATCGAAGGCGAACTCGCCGATCAACGGCGTGGCCCCGCCGAACAGCTCCTCGGTGCGTTCGAAGGCCTGCCGCACCTCGTGGCCCTCGGTGAACATGAACAACGGGTCGGAGTCCACCTCGAGGCGAGGGATGAACACCAGGGCGAACAGGACCACGGCCAGCGTGAACACCGGCGCCGGCCAGCGGCGCGCCACCAGCCATCGCAGGCCGGCCGTGAGCCGCCCGCCGAGCAGCGGTGCCGCGCCGCCCGACCGAACCCCGACCCGGGTCATCACGGCCGAGAGCGTGAAGAACGAGATGACGCCGGCAAACGCGATGCCGACCGCCGCGAAGACGCCGAGCTGGCGAATCGGCCGCACGTCGGTGGCGAGCAAGGAGAGGAAGCCGGCGGCGGTGGACAGGGTGGTCAGGATCATCGGCGTCCCCACCTCCCGCAAGGTGGACTCCACCCGCTCCAGGGGGTCATCGGTCTCGGCCGACACGTCCTGAAAGTGCGTCACGAAGTGGAGCCCGTCGGCCGAGCCCATGACCAGGACGAAGATCGGCACGATCACGGTCACCACGTCGATCGGGCGCCCGAGGGCGGCGATGAACCCGAACGTCCACAGCGAACCCAGCAGGGCGGGGGCAACCGCCATGACACTGAGGCGCAGCTCGCCGACGTTGGCGTAGAAGGTCGCCACCAGGAGGATCAGCACCGCCGGGGGAAGCACGAGGAGGAACAGCGACAGGATGTCGAGCACCGCTCCCCACACCGCCGGATTGCCGGCGACGGTCAGCTCCATTCCGGCAGGTGGATCGAGTGTGTTGATCGCCCTGGCGACGTCGATCCCATCACCGACCGGCACCACCATCACCAACGTGTGGCGGCCGTCCTCGCTCAGCAGCAGCTCCGCCAGCGGACCCCGCCCGACATTGGTCAGGACCTGGGCGGGGACGGAGGCGAGCAGCTCCGGGGTCAGCGCGCTGCCGTCCAAGGGACTCACCTCTGGCACCAGCGCTGCCACGCCGGCGACACCGTCGATCATCGCCAGGCGATCGCGGAACTGCGTCAGGGCCACGAGGGGCTCACGCTCGGCAAAGGTCATGCCCTCCGGCAGCGTCAGGACGACGTTGACCGGGTCGGCGGTGTCGTACTTCTCCTGGAGTGAGGCGAACTCCTCGCCCCGCTCGTTGCCCTCCACGATGGACGAGGCCACGTCGGCGCTGAACTGAATCCGGAAGAGCGACACGACCGCCAGGAGGGAAACGAGGACGGTGAGGCCCAGCACCCGCTCGGGGTGCGTCACGATGAAGTGCGCGGCTCGTCTCATCGAGCGCTGCCCATCGGCCGCGACGCCACAGCGGCGGCGAGGCGGGAGGCCATGTCGAGCACGGCCTCGCGACCGCCGCAGGCGTGGACCACGGAGGTCACCCGCCGCACCATCGCCGGGATCAGGGAGGCGACCGTCTCCAGGCCCTGCGACGTGAGCTGGACCCGGACGACCCGCCGGTCGGCTTCATCGCGCCGACGCGCCACGTGCCCGTCGCGCTCGGCCCGCGACACGGACGCGGTCACGGTCGGCTCGCGGACGGCGAGGTGGTCGGCGAGCTCGCCGATGGTGGCGCCGCGCTCGTCGGCCTGAAAGCGGAGCGCCACGAGCAGACGCCAGCGGGCGGGGGTGAGGCCTGCGTCGACGAGGGGAGCCGGCACCGCTTCGAGCAAGTCCACGGCTCGGGCCGCCAGCGTCAGGCCGGCAGCCACGTCGGCGACGGTGTCGGGAGGCAGGAAACCGGCGGCCCGCTCGATCACCTCGTGATCCAGGTCGCCGAAGGGATAGAGCTCGCGGATGCCCGCCATGCGGCAAGTATTTAGTAGGGCTAACTATCTGTCAAGGGGGCGAAGGTCCCGACCTGCCAGATCCTCAGTGCGTGGCGACATAGGCGTCGAGCTCGGCCCGCAGCTCGGCCTTGCGCTCCTCGTTCAGGAACGACGCCTCGATGGAGTTGGCCGCCAGGGCGGCCAGGTCGTCGCGGCCGAGATCGAGCGCCTCGGCGATCGCCAGGTAGTTGTCGCCCACGTAGCCGCCGAAGTAGGCGGGGTCGTCGGAGTTGACCGTCACCACCACCCCGGCGTCCATCATCTGCTTCAGGTTGTGGTCGCGCAGGTCGGGGAACACCTGCAGCTTCTGGTTCGACAGCGGGCACATCGTCAGCGGGATCCGCTCCTCGGCCAGCCGGGCCACCAGGGCCGGGTCGTCGGCGGCCCGCACCCCGTGGTCGATCCGACGGACCCCGAGGAGATCGAGCGCCGTCCGAACGTACTCCGCCGGGCCCTCCTCCCCTGCGTGCGCCACCGGGATCAGGCCGGCCTCGACCGCCCGCCGGAACGGTTCCTCGAAGCGTTCCGGCGGAAAGCCGCGCTCAGACGAGTCCATGCCGACGCCCTGCAGGTACGGCAGATAGGGCTTCGCCTGCTCGAGCACCTCCAGGGCCGACTCTGCCGGCAGATGGCGGAGGAAACAGAGGATGAGGGTCGAGGTGATCTCGGGCTGGGCGGCCCGCTGGGCGCGGGCGAAGCCGTCGATCACGGTCCCGATGTCGACGCCTCGCTCGGTGTGGGTCTGCGGGTCGAAGAAGATCTCCGCATGCCGCACCCCATCGGCGGCGGCCCGCTGCAGATACGCAGCCATCAAGTCGGCGAAGTCGTCCTCGGTGCGCAGCACCGCACAGGCCTCGTAGTAGATGTCGAGGAACGACTGCAGGTCCTCGAACTCGTAGGCCGCCCGCACCTCGTCGACGCTCGCGTACGGGAGGTCGATCCGGTTGCGAGCCGCCAGCTCGAACATGAGCTCCGGCTCGAGGGTGCCCTCGATGTGCACGTGCAGCTCGGTTTTCGGCAACCCGCGGACGAACGACTCCACCGCCGAGCCTCCTTTCGGTTCCGATCGTTCTAGCAAAGGCGAGGCGCCGCCCGCAGGGGACGGCGCCTCGCATCTGCCGAGCACGGGGCTCGGACCGTTCAGTTGACCCAGGTGTTGAGCAGATCCTGGGCGAAGTAGACGACGAAGGCTCCCGAGACCACCCACATCAGGCCGGGGATCTCGGCCACCTTGCCCTTCACGAGCTTGATGACCGTGTGCATCACGAACCCGGCCCCGATGCCCACCGTGATCGAGTAGGTCAGTGGCATCAAGATGATCGCCAGCAGTGCCGGGAACCCCTCCTCGATGTCCTCGAAGTCGATCTGGGTGATGAACCCGACCATCAGGAAACCGATCAGGATGAGCACGGCCGCCGTGACCGGCCCCTGGATCAGCACGGCCAGTGGCGACAGGAAGATCGAGATCAGGAACAGGATCCCGACCACCACCGAGGTGAGCCCCGTCCTCCCCCCTTCGGCGACGCCCGCCGAGCTCTCGATGTAGCTGGTGTTGGAGCTGACCCCGAACAGCCCGCCCACCGCAGCGCCCGCCGAGTCGGCGAGCAGCAACTTGCCGACCTCCGGGATGTCACCTTCCTCGTCGGTCAATCCGGCTTGCTCGACGATGGCCGTGGCCGTGCCCATCGTGTCGAAGAAGTCGGTCAACATGAAGGTGAAGATGGTCAAGATCGCCGTCAGGAATCCCAGGTCCCACACGTTGCCGATGTCGAACGCCCACAGCGTGTCGAACTTGGGACCGGGGAACGTGTCCGGCCACGTGTTCACACCCAGGATCAACGCCAGCACCGCCGTGATGAGGATCGTCAGGATCAACGCTCCCCTGACCTTCCGCACGTAGAGCACGACGGCGATGATCAGTCCCAGCAGCGTCAACGAGGCGCCGGCCGAGTTCGGGAAGACGAACGACACCGGGGTGCCGCCTCCGCCGATGATGAGGCCGCCGTTGACGAAGCCGATGAACAGGATGAACAGCCCGATGCCGACCGCGATGGCCAGCTTGAGGCTGTTGGGCACCGCCTTCATCACGGCTTCGCGCAACCCGGCCAACACCAGGATTGTGACCACCACGCCCTCGAGGACGATCACCCCCATCGCGCCCTCCGGGGTGAGCCCGGCGCCGACGACCAGCTGGAACGCCACCGCGGCATTGATCCCCAGTCCCGTCGCCATGGCGATCGGGTAGTTGGAGTAGACGCCCATCAGGATGCTCAGCAGGCCGGCCGCCAGGGCCGTCGCGGCTGCCACGGCCACGAAGTCGAACCCGAGGGGCTCGAGGATGATCGGGTTCAAGAAGATGATGTACGCCATCACCAGATAGGTGGCGACACCAGCTCTGATCTCTGTCGAGATCGTCGACCCGCGCTCGGAGACCTTGAAATACGAATCAAGGCTCGATTCCATGTTTTCCCTCCCTCCGCCGCCGCCATCGACAGCGGGCTGAGGCTACCGATCCGACCACTGCGCGCGTCGCCTGAACAGGACAAATGCGGAACGGCCGGCGAGTACGCCGGCCGTTCAGTCGAGGGTCGTCAGGGAGGGCTCAGAGGGCCTCGCCGGTCCCCTTGTCGAAGAAGTGGAGCTTCGACGTGTCCAGCGCCAGCTCGATGTTCTCGTGCAGTCGAGGGGCGAAGTCCGGGTTCACCCGGGCGGTGAACTTGGTCACCGTGCCGAGCGAGGAGACGTCGGCGCCCTCGTCCTTCAGGAGCGCTTCGATGTCGGCCGTCACCACCGGCGGCGATGGCATCGTGAAGTGCACGAACGCCTCGGAGCCGAGCTGCTCGACCAGGCCCACCTCTGCGGTCACGGACGGCCCGCCCGGCCCGGCGACCGAACGCATCTCGAAGGCTTCCGGCCGGATCCCGAGGATGAGCTCTTCGCCCGCTCGGTCGGCGACCCCCTTGGGGAGGTCGCTGCCCGACACGGTGACGGTCTGGCCGCCGAAGCTCAGCGTCGTGTCGGCGCCAGAGGCGCCGGCGGTCGTGTAGACGAAGTTCATCGAGGGCGAGCCGATGAAGCCGGCCACGAACAGGTTGACCGGATTGTCGTAGAGCTCTCGGGGGGCGGCGATCTGCATGAGGTTCGTCTCGTTGCCGGTGATGGCCTTGAGCACCGCCACCCGATCGCCCATCGTCATCGCCTCGACCTGGTCGTGCGTGACGTAGAGCGTGGTCGTCGCCAGCCGCTCGTGCAGGAGCCCCAGCTCCGAGCGCATCTGCACCCGCAGC
Source organism: Acidimicrobiia bacterium (assembly GCA_052032125.1). Classification (GTDB taxonomy): domain Bacteria; phylum Actinomycetota; class Acidimicrobiia; order Spongiisociales; family Spongiisociaceae; genus JBPEXB01. The sequence goes on along the minus strand of JBPEXB010000200.1, from coordinate 2,280 downwards.
TTGGCGTCGAGGTTGGAGAGCGGCTCGTCCATCAGGAAGGCGGCAGGCTCGCGCACGATCGCCCGACCCATGGCCACACGCTGCCGCTGACCACCGGACAGCGCTCGCGGCTTGCGGTCGAGCAGGTCGGTGATCTCGAGGGTGCGAGCGGCCTCTTCGACGCGCTCCTGGATCTCCGCCTTGCCCGTGTTGCGCAGCTTCAGACCGAAGGCCATGTTGTCGCGCACCGTCATGTGGGGGTAGAGCGCGTAGTTCTGGAACACCATCGCGATGTCACGATCCTTGGGAGCCACGTCGTTCACCACGCGATCGCCGATGCTGATCTTGCCTTCGGTGATCTCCTCGAGCCCCGCCACCATCCGCAAGAGCGTCGACTTCCCACAGCCGGACGGTCCGACGAGCACGACGAACTCGCCGTCGGCCACCTCGATCGAGACATCGGAGATCGCCCGAGTCTCGCCGCCGTAGACCTTGCCCACCGAATCGAAAGTGATGCTCGCCATGTGTGCTCCTCGTCCGCCCGTTCCGCTCGCGCCGCTCGTTTCGATCGTTTCGGATCGTTCCGCTCGATCGTGCGACAGCCCTCGTCCGGGATGAGCTCCACCACCGCCGGGCCGAGGGGTCCAGCCACGATACACCGTCGGCGTCCAGCCCGCAGGGGCGGGTCGTTGGGCGAGAACTCCGGAGAACCGGGCGGCGGCTCGGTCAGCCGGGCAGCGCCACGAAGAGCCGCTCTGCGGCGAAGACGCCGACGCCGACCGGGGTGCCGTCCACGCTGATCGTCAGCGCGCCGTGCGGATCCCGGGCCAACAGCTCCACCGACGCATCAGGGCGCAGGCCGGAGGTGTCGAGATAGGCCATCATCTCGGCGTCGAGCTCCAGTTCTTCGGAGATCCGCTCGAGGCGGAGCGTCTCGCCCGGCACCATCTCGGCGAGCGGCTTCATCTTCGGCGGTTTGTAGCCCGAACCGGGGATCGGGTTGCCGTGCGGGCAGGTCTTCGGGTCCTCCATCACTTCCCACATCGCCGCCTCGACGTCGTCGGAGATGGTGGTCTCCCACACCTCTGCCTCGGCGTGGACCTTCGCCCACGGCAGTTTGAGGACCTCGGAGAGGAAACGCTCGGCCAGCCGGTGCCGCCGCACGATCACCGCCGCCAGGTGCCGGCCCTCCTCGGTGAGGCGAATCTCTCCGTCGATGGTGACCAATCCCTCGTCTGCCATGCGGTGGACCATCTCCGAGACGCTCGGCCGGCTCACGCCCAGCCAGTCGGCGATGCGTGCCTGGATGACCGGGATCCCTTCCTCTTCGATCTCCCAGATCGCCTCGGCGTACTCGCGATAACGGACGGGGTAGGTGGTGTCCATCGGTCAATCGTAGGGCTGGGTCACGGCGGCGGACACTGCAGGGATCGACTCGTCGGCGAACGCCACGGCCGGAGGCCCGACATACGCGGCCCGTACGGCGTCGCCCGGCTCCATCCGGGGCGCCGACATGGCCCGCGCCGTGAGGTCGCCGGCGCCATAGTGCACGCGATACGCCGTGTCGTGGCCGTAGAACTCGACGGACTGGACCGTCCCTGCCGACCCTCGCTGGAGATCGATGTGCTCGGGGCGCACGACCACGAGACAGGGACCCTGCAGCTCCTCGACCAGCGGGATCGAGCCGAGCATCGTCTCGGCCATCGCCCCCTCGGCGCGGCCGGGGATCAGGTTCGCCTCGCCGACGAAGCGGGCGACCCAGGGATTGGCGGGCCGGTCGTAGACCTCGCCGGGGGTGCCCGCCTGCACCACGGTGCCGTCGCGCATGACCACCACCCGGTCGCCGACCACGAACGCCTCCTCCTGGTCGTGGGTGACGAAGACGGCCGTCGTCTCCAGGTCTCGCAGGAGCGAGGCCACCTCACTTCGCACCCGGACCCGCAGCTCGGCATCGAGCGAGGCGAAGGGCTCGTCGAGCAACAGGACCTCGGGCCGGGGTGCCATGGCCCTGGCCAGCGCCACCCGCTGGGCCTGACCTCCCGAGAGGCTGTCCGGCATCCGGTCGGCGTAACCCTCCAGATCGACCATCGCCAGCGCCTCCGCGACCCGCTCGGCCCGATCGGGGCGACGAGCCAGACCGTAGGCGACGTTCTGTTCGACCGTCATGTGAGGGAAGAGCGCCCCACCCTGGAACACCATGCCGATGCGGCGCTTCTCGGGTCGGACGAACACGTCGTCGGCGACCAGATCCCGGTCCCCCAACCGCACCGCGCCTCCGTCAGGGACCTCCAAACCGGCGAT
>JBPEXB010000020.1:0-4218 GCA_052032125.1 Acidimicrobiia bacterium | reverse complement strand
GATCGACGGGCCGTTCTCGCTGACGTCACGCGGCGTGTCGGAGGTCAAGGGAAAGGGTGCGATGGAGACGTTCACGCTGAGCCGATCCGGCGCCGAGCGAGCCGCCGCCGTCGAGTCGGCTCGCTAATCGTCGAGTGAGAACCCGTGGGGGTGGAGCTCCTCGAGGGTGTGCTCGCGCACGTCGCTTCCTTCCCCGGCGGTCACGATCACCGAACGCACGCCGAACTCATGCATGACCTGGCGGCAATTCCCGCACGGATAGGCCGCATCCGCCTCCGCGGCGTCGATGCAGGCCACCGCCACCGCCTCGATGGATCGCACCCCTTGTGACACGGCCGTGACGACGGCGGTCACCTCGGCGCACACGCCTGATCCGTAGGCGGCGTTCTCGACGTTGACCCCGTCGTACCGGTTTCCCTCGCGGTCCACGGCGATCGCGCCGACGCGGAATCGCGAGTACGGCGCATAGGCGCGTAGGGCAGCCCGACGGGCCTGGGCGGCGAGCTCCTCGACGTTCATGTCGCAGCGAGGAGCGCATCGACGAAGGCGGCTCCATCGAAGGCGATCAGGTCGTCCACGCCTTCACCGACCCCGATGTACTTCACCGGGATGCCCAATTCGTGCTCGATGCCGATCACGACGCCGCCCTTGGCCGTGCCGTCGAGCTTGGTGAGGACGATCCCGGTGACACCGACGATCTCGGTGAACTGTCGGGCCTGGGCGAGACCGTTCTGTCCGGTGGTGGCGTCGATGACCAGCAGGATCTCGCCGACCTCGTCGCCGTCCCGCCCGAGCACCCTCACGATCTTGCCGAGCTCGGCCATCAAGTTGTTCTTGTTCTGCAGTCGCCCGGCCGTGTCGACGACGACCACGTCGGCTCCCCGTGCCTTTCCGGCCTGGAGCGTGTCGTACGCCACGGCCGCCGGGTCACCGCCAGGCTCACCGGCGATGACATCGACGCCGACCCGATCGGCCCAGGTGCGCAGCTGCGTGTCGGCTGCGGCCCGAAACGTGTCGGCGGCACCGAGGATCGGCTTCAAGCCTCGCTCGCCCAGACGGGCTGCCAGCTTGGCGATCGTGGTGGTCTTGCCCACCCCGTTGACACCGACGACCACGACCGGCGCCGGAGATCCTGTCAGGTGCAGGTCTCGGTCGACGCTCGACATCATCTCGGTGAGCCGGGTGCGCAGGGCAGCCCGGACCTCGTCCGGGTTGGAGGGCTTGGTCGCCTTGACCGCCTCGACCACGGAGGTCGCCACCGACACTCCCAGGTCCGCTGCCACCAGCTCGTCCTCGAGCTGCTCCCAGAACTCGTGGTCGATCGCCGATCGGGAGAGCACAGCCCGCAGCCGCGACCCGAACGTGTCTCGGGTCTTCGAGAGCCGGTCGCCGAGGTCGGGGGCGGTTGTGGCGGTGTCGAGGGACGGCGCCGACCGGTACTCGATCGACTGATCGCTCCTCCGCTGGATGATGAAGCCCATGACACCGGCCAGCGCCAGGACGGCGACGAACAGGAGAAGGGCGAGGGTCAGGTCCATGGCGGCGCAGTGTATTGGCGGCGCTGGGGCGTCACACGTCGAGGGTGATCTCGTCCATGCGCTTGGTGAGGGCCTTGGACGAGCCGCCCGGCTCCATGGTGACGCCGTACAGGATGTCGGCCGCCTCCATCGTCTGCTGCTGGTGGGTGACGATCATCAGCTGGGCGCTGCCGCGGAATTCCGACACGAGGCGCAAGAAGCGGCGCAGGTTGGCGTCGTCGAGGGCCGCCTCGACCTCGTCCATGATGTAGAACGGCGAAGGCCGGGCCTTGAAGACGGCGAACAGGAACGCCAGCGCCGCCAGCGACCGCTCTCCGCCCGAGAGCAGCGACAACTTGCTGACTTTCTTGCCCATCGGCTGGGCACCGATCTCGAGGCCGGTCTCCAACGGCTTCGACGGGTCGGTGAGCGTGAGCCTCCCGCGTCCACCCGGGAACAGGATCGTGAAGAAGTGCTCGTAGTGGCGGGCGGCTTCCTCGAAGGCCGCCATGAACAGGCCCTCGATCTCCTCGTCGAGCGCCCGAATCACCTTTCGCAGCTCGTCGCGGGACGACTCCAGGTCCTCGAGCTGCTCGTTCAGGTGCGTGAATCGCTCGTCGAGCGCCCGATACTCCTCGGCGGCGAGCGGGTTGATCGGACCCATGCGCGCGAGCTCAGCGGCGAGCGACTCGGCGACCGCCACCGGATCGGCATCCTCTTCGAGCTCCGGGCGCCGCGCCGCCAGCGCCTCGTCTTCGGTGGCGTCGGCGTCACGTCGGATCGCTTCGGCCACCGCCTCCTCACGCATCCGCAGCTCGGTGGTCTCCACGGCGAGGGTCGCCAGCCGCTCTCGCGCCTGGTCGACGCCTCGACGCAGCTCGGATTCCCGCGCCCGTGCCTCGGAGAGCCGCTCCCCCGCCTCGCCTGCTGCGGCGCGCAGGTCCACCTGCCGCTCCCGCAGCGTGGCGATCTTGGCCCGCACGACCGCCAGCGTCTGCTCGGCGAGCGACTCGATGGCGCGGAGCGCGTCCAGTTCCTCAGGGTCGACCGGGCCGTCCGGAAGGTCTGCCAGCTCGGCGCTCACCACGCCGAGACGGCTCTCGATCATCCTGCGTCGCTCGGTGGCGGCGCCGAGGACTTCTGCAGCGTCCTCGCGAGCCCGGCGCGCCTCGGCCTGGCGGGAGGCCAGATCCTCTCGACGGCGGGCGAGCTGTTCCCACACCTGCTGACGCTCCGCCTCCTCACCCTCGAGGGCGGAGAGACGCTCCCGGAGCTCGGCGATCTGACCCAGGCGCTGCTCCGTGGCCTGGCGAAGCACGGTGTGGCGATGCTCGAGCCGCTGAATCTCGTCATCGTGCGCTTGGGCAGCCCGCTGCAGCCGGTCGAGGGCATCCGCCGAGCCGGCCAGCTTGGCTTCGAGCTGCTCCAGGTCTTCGAGCGCCGCCCGCTCCCCCTCACGAGCCTCCTCGAACGCCGCCCGGTGGGTGGCTTCCGTCGTTCGCGCTCTGGCCTCGTCCACCTCGGCGGCATCGAGGGACTGGCGGGCAGCTTCGATCACCGCCGGCGTCGCACCCGCCGGATCGACGAGGTGGGATCCATAGGCGGTGATGAGATCGCCTTCCGGCGTGACCGCTCGCAGCTCCGGCTCGTGCTGGACGACGTCCCAACCCGACGACCACCCCTCGACCAGCACCACATCGCCCAGGAGCACCGCCGCCAGCTCCCGATCTGCAGAAGGCCCCAGCCGGTCGATGAGCGCCTCGACGCCCCATCGAGCCGCTGCGTCATGCGCGCCTGCGGGCGTCGAGCCCGGGCGAGCGCTCACGATGGGCAAGCCGCCGAGGCCTTCTGCCTTCAGCGAAGCCACCAAGGCGGACACGTCACCTGACGAGCCCACGACCACGGCGTCGGCCCACCCCGACACGGCTGCGTCGACCGCTGCGGCGAGGTCGTCTGGCACGTCGAGGACGTGGGCGAGCGACCCGATCACCGACGACTCCGCCGCTGCCGCCGTCCGCGCCTCCGGATTGGCGAGCCCATCGGCGGCTGCCTCCAGCGCCTCGACCCGGGCGCCGGCGCGCACCCGGGCGACTTCGGCATCGCGTACGAGCCGCTCGGTCTGCTCCCAGTCGGCCTGCACACGAGCCCTGGCTGCCTGGCGATTCTCGTACACCTGCTGCGCCACGGCGGTGAGCTCGTCGGTCGAGCGAATCTCTTCTTTGAGACGCTCCATCTCGGCTCGCTCGGCTGCCCGCCGGGACTGCACGGTCTCCAGGCGGGCGGTGATGTCGTCGGCCTCTTCGCGATCACGAGCGGCAGCGCCCTCGAGCGACCGGAGATCTCCTCGGGCCATCGCCAGGGCGCCCTCGGCCGGCATCGCCTCCTGTTCGGAGACCGATCGCGCCTCGTCCTCGAGCACCCGCACGGTCGTCTCGCAGAGCGCTGCTGCCTGGGTGGCCGACTGCTCCTGGACGCGGGCTTCTTCGAGGTCGGAACGCAGCTTGGCGGCCTCTTCGTCGAGGTCGCGGCGGCGCTCACCTGCACCCTCCCAGCGGGACGCCAGGGCTCTGGCCCGCTCGTGGGCAACCTGGGCGATCCGCCGGAGGCGCTCGGCCGTCGTCTCGAGTCGGGCGGCCGCCGCGGTGTCGCGGTCGAGATCCCGACCCGCCTGTCCTGCCTCGTCACCGAGGCGGACCAGCTG
>JBPEXB010000002.1:0-2754 GCA_052032125.1 Acidimicrobiia bacterium | reverse complement strand
CGCCGCCGTCAACCGTCGATCATCTCGACGAGCTCGGCGAGCTCGGCCTTCCACCCGCTGACGTTCGACTCGCGGTCCTCCTGGCGGACGAAGCCCGACTCCCTGAGCTCGAGCACCGTGCCGCCGCCGGGCCGCGGGGTGAGCGTGAACTCGACCAGCGTCGACGGCCCGTCGTCGATCGCGGTGTCGGCGTCCCGCGCCCACCGCCACGCCACGTGACGGGGCGGGTCGAACGCCTCGACCCGCACCGCGTAGGCGCCGTGGTTCTCCCACACGAAGTCGCCCTCGGCTCCCGGCGCCAGGTCGAAGGCGCCGGCGTTCGGGAACCAGGTGCCGAGCTCGTCGCCGGCGGTGATCGCCCTCCACACCCGCTGCGGCTCGGCATCGAACTCCACTCGTCTCTCGATCGCATCGATCATCACGCTTCCTCCAGGTGACGGCGCAGCCGCTCCAGCCGTCGATCCCACGCGGCGGCGTAGGGCGCCAGCCACGCGTCGACCGCCGCCAGCGGCTGCGGGTTGAGGCGGTGGAGCTTCTCGCGCCCCCGCCACTCGATCTCGACCAGCCCGGCGGCCTCGAGGACCGCCAGATGCTTGGTCACGGCTTGCCGGCTGATCGCCATCGGCGCTGCGAGCTCGCTGAGCGTCAGCGCCTCCGACTCGCGGAGTCGCTCGAGCAGCGCCCTGCGGGTCGGTTCGCCGACGGCGTGGAAGACCGGGTCCATGCCGCGATCATATGCAACCTAAAGGTTGCATGTCAAGCCGGGGAAATCGCCGTGGCCGTCGGACCGGCCGTAGGAACGGGCCGTCGGACGGGTCGTCCGACTGGGCCGCGGTCAGCCGAGGAAGCCGCGGCTGAAGTAGTCGGTGAGGGTGATCCCGAAGAGGATCAGCAGCCAGAGGAAGCCGGCGACGACGGAGATCTTGGACAGCGGGCTGGCGTGGCGGATGTGCATGAAGATCAGCACCACCAGCGTCGCCTTGGTGAAGGCGATCGCCATCGCGACCAGGTCGTTGAGCGGGCCGAGATCGACGAAGGCGACGGCGACGGTGACCGCGGTCAGCACCATCAGCGCGAGGAAGACGGCGACGTAGGCGCCGATGCCGGTCGAGTGCTCGCTCATCCGCCACTCCTCCCCAGCAGGTAGAGCAGCGGGAAGAGGAAGATCCAGACGATGTCGACGAAGTGCCAGTAGAGGCCCATCCCCTCGATCAGGTTGTGGTTCTCGGGCGTGAAGGCGCCGCGCCACGCCCAGACCGCGACCACCGCCAGGATCGCCATCCCGACGACCATGTGGAGCGCGTGGAGGCCGGTCATCGCGAAGTAGAGGTTGAAGAACATGTGGACGTGCGGCGCCTCGGGGCCGTCCCATTCGAAATGCGGCCCGGGGACGTGGTGCTCGTGCCACTTGTGGGAGTACTCGACCGTCTTGATGCCGAGGAAGACGCCGCCCAGCACCATGGTCAGCACGATGAACAGCACGATCGCCTTGCGCTTGCCGTGCTGCGCCGCCCACACCGCCAGCGCCATCGTCAGGCTCGAGCCGATCAGCACCGCGGTGTTGACGGCGCCGAGGGTGATGTCGAGCTCGTGGCTGCCGAGGGCGAACGCCTCGGGGTGGGCGGTGCGGTAGACGATGTAGGCGGTGAACAGCCCGCCGAAGAACATGATCTCCTGCACCAGGAAGAGCCACATCCCGAGGTAGGAGGCCTCCTGCTGCTGGGCGAAGCTCTCGAAGTGGTGGGCGAGCCCCCACGGCTTGCCGCTGCCGCCGACGTCGGTCGGCGTCGCGTGCGCGTCGCTGCTCAAGGTCCCGCCTCCCCGCGGCTCAGCGGCAGCCCGGCGGCGACTCTCCGCTCGTCGCGCTCCGCGTAGTCGTACGCCTCGAGAGTGACGGTCGGCGTCTGGTGGAAGTTCAAGGTCGGCGGCGGCGAGGTCGTCTCCCACTCGAGGCCGACGGCGTCCCACGGGTTGTCGGCCGCTCGCTTGCCGTAGCGCATCGACCAGATGAAGTAGACCAGCGGGATGAGGTAGCCGACGCCGAGGATCGAGGCGCCCGCCGACGACATCACGTTGAGGACCTGGAAGTCCTCCGGATAGGCGTGGTAGCGGCGCGGCATGCCGAGGTAGCCGAGCAGGAACTGCGGGAAGAAGGTGAGATTGAAGCCGATGAAGATCACCAGCGCGGAGAGCTTCGACCAGAAGACCGGGTACATGCGGCCGGTGATCTTCGGCCACCAGAAGTGCATGCCGCCGAGGTAGCCCATCAGCGCGCCGCCGACCATGATGTAGTGGAAGTGGGCGACGACGAAGTAGGTATCGTGGACGTGGATGTCGATGCCGAGCGTCGCCAGCATGACGCCGGTCAGCCCGCCGATCGTGAACAGGCCGATGAAGCCGAGGGCGTAGAGCATCGGGGTGTCCCACGACACCGACCCCTCGTAGAGGGTCGCCGTCCAGTTGAACACCTTGATCGCCGACGGCACCGCGACCAGCATCGACAGGAACGAGAAGATCACCCCGGCGTAGGGCGACTGGCTGGAGACGAACATGTGGTGGCCCCAGACCAGGAAGCCGAGCACCGCGATCGCGACGCTGGCGAAGGCGATGAACTTGTAGCCGAAGATCCGCTTGCGGGCGAAGGCGGTGATGATCTCGGAGATCACCCCCATCGACGGCAGCACCATGATGTAGACCGCCGGGTGCGAATAGAACCAGAACAGGTGCTGGAAGAGCACCGGGTCGCCGCCGAGC
>JBPEXB010000199.1:0-8458 GCA_052032125.1 Acidimicrobiia bacterium | reverse complement strand
GCCACTGCTCGACCAGTCGTACGTGGACAACAACGGCGTGCGCCTCGGCACGGGTGACGTGGTGCCGAGCGAGATCCTCGAGTCCTACGAGGTGGCGGACGACGGCACGGCGACCTTCACGCTGAGCCCCGACGCCCAGTTCGCCAGCGGCGACCCGATCCAGGCATCGGATGCGGTGTACATGCTGCGGCGCAGCATCGAAGCTCCGAGCAGCTACATCCCGCTGCTGCTGCCGTTCATCGCCATCGACTCGTCGGCGTCGTTCAGCGTCGTCGACGACCGGACCTTCACGATCACCCCGAACCAGCCGACCGCGTTGTTCAACCGGTTCATGACGTTCCAGGTGTTCGGGCCGATCCAGGAGTCGCTGGCCAACGCACAGGCGACCGACGAAGACCCGTTCGCCTTCGACTACTTCACGACCAACGCCAACGCCTCCGGGCCCTACACGTTGAACAGCTGGGATCAGGCGAGGGGCGAGCTGATCCTCGACCCGAACCCGGGCTGGCCCGGCACGGTCGCCAACGCAGGCATCATCGTCCGCAACGTGCCCGATGCCGAGCAACGGGCCCTGCTCCTCCAGAACGGGGACATCGACGTGGCCGACGGTCTCCCGCCGAGGCTGCTGTCGCAGCTGGCCGACGATCCGAACATCAACGTCTACACGGCGCCCTCCACCCGCATCAACTACATCGGCTTGAACGCCGCGGCGGAGCCGAACCTGGCCGACCCGCTGGTGCGCCAGGCCATCTCGTACGCGATCCCGTACCAGGCGCTGATCGACAACGTGATGTTCGGCTTCGCCACCCCGGCGGGCACGCTGATCACCTCCAACATGGAGGGGTATCAGGGTGAGGCGGCCGGCGTGTACACGACCGATCTGGACCGTGCCAAGGAGCTGATGGACCAGTCCGGTGTCGGCCCGTTCGAGGTCGAGCTGGCAGTCCAGAACTCGCGAGCGCAGGACCAGCAGGCGGCCGTGTTCATCCAGGATGCCCTTCGCGAGCTGGGCATCACGGTGAACATCAACGTGCTGCCGGACGGCGAGTTCTCGTCCCTGCGTGACGGCCGGGAGCTGGCGATGTTCTTCCACGAGTGGTTCTCGTGGGGCGACGACCCGTTCTATCAGATGACGTTCCTGGCCAAGTGCGGAGCGTTCACGAACTTCGCCGGCGGTTGCAACGACCGTCTCGACGAGATCATCGACGAGGGCACGTTCGAGACGGATCCGGCCGTACGCGAGGCGTTGCTCCTGGAGGCTCAGCAGCTGATGGTCGAGGACGCCGACCGGATCTATCTCTGGTCTGCCGACTGGAACCTGGCGACACGTGCCAACATCACGGGAGTGACCAAGGACTTCACGGAGGTCATGCGGTTCGAGACCCTGTCGAAGTCGTAGTCGAAGCACACTGAGGCGGACATGCGGCGCTACCTGGCCAAGAGGATCGGGATCAGCCTGCTCACGATCCTGGGCATCGTCGTCGTGGTCTTCTTCATCGTCCGGGTCGTGCCCGGCGACGCCGCCTCGCTGCGCGCCGGACCCTATGCGACCGAGGAGCGGATCGATCAGATCGCCGAGCAATACGGCCTGAACGATCCGCTCCTCACGCAGTTCGGCGACTACATGGTCGGCTTCGTCCAGGGTGATCTCGGCGTGTCGATCAGGACGGATCAACCGGTGCTCGGCGAGTTGCTGGCGCGCCTCCCGGCGTCGCTCGAGCTCGCCGTGTACTCGGTCGGTTTGGCGGCGCTGATCGGTGTTCCGTTCGGGATCCTGGCCGCCGCCCGGCGCGGCAGCTGGGTCGACAACCTGGCACGCGTGTTCGCCGTGGTGGGCTCGTCGATGGCCCTGTTCTGGCTCGGGCTCCTGTTGATCTTCTTCTTCGCGTTCCGGTTCGGGTGGTTCCCCGGCCCGGTCGACCGCCTGCCGGTCGGCACCGTGCCGCCGCCGACCGTCACCGGCTTCTACACCATCGACGCGGTCCTGGCCGGCCAGTGGTCGGTGGCCTGGGAGGCTCTGCGCTACCTGGCGCTCCCGGTCTTCACGCTCGGCTTCGTGCTGGCGGCGCCGATCCTCAAGATGGTCAGGGCGTCGATGATCGAGTCCCTCGACAGCGACTACGTGCGCACCGCCAAGGCGGTGGGAGTGCCCCGCACCCGCATGCTCTTCGTCGACGGCTTCCGCAACGCCCTGATCCCGGTCACCACGACCATCGGCATCGTCTTCGGGTTCATGCTCGGCGGCAACATCATCGTCGAGTTCCTGTTCTCGTGGCCGGGCGTGGGTCGGTACGCCTTCGACGCCATCTCCACCAGGGACCTCGAGTCGCTGCAGGGCTTCGTCATCATGGTGGGTGTGCTGTACGTGGTGCTGAACATCCTCATCGACGTGGCCTACGCGCTCATCGACCCGCGCATCCGGCTCGGCCAGCGGGTGGCGACATGAGCACCACGGTCCCCCAGAGCACCGGGTTCGTCCCCACCGAGTTTCCCGGACCAGCGGATCAGTCCCGCTGGGCGAGGATCGGCTCGACCATCCGGGAGAAGCCGCTGCTCGTCATGGGCATCATGCTGCTGGCGCTCTTCGCCGGGCTGGCGGTCATCGGGCCCTTCCTGGTCCAGGATCCGCTCGCCACCGACCCGGCCAACACGTTCCAGCCGCCGTCGAGCGAGCACTGGTTCGGGACCGACAAGTTCGGGCGGGATGTGTTCGCCCGCTCGGTGCACGCCGCTCGCCTCGATCTCGCCATCGGCGCCACCATCGCCATCGTCGCCCTGATCGTGGGCTCGATCATCGGCGTGATCTCCGGGTACTTCGGGGGCGCCACCGACGAGATCATGATGCGCTTCACCGACGTGCTGCTGGCCTTCCCCGGGTTCGTCCTGGCGCTGATCATCGTGGCGGCGCTGCAGGAATCGATCCCGAACGTGATCGTCGCCGTGTCGGCGGCCTTCGTCCCCTACTTCATTCGCCTGACCCGGGCTCAGGTGCTCAAGGAGCGCGAGCTCGAATACGTCGACGGCGCCCGGCTGGCGGGGAACACCCCGTTCCGGACCGCGTTCCGCCACGTGCTGCCCAACTCCATCGGCCCCTCGATCGTCGGCGCCACGCTGGTGACGGGATACGCGGTGCTGACGGTGGCCGGGCTGGCGTTTCTCAGCGTCGGCATCCAGCCGCCGACCGCCGAATGGGGCGTGATGGTCGGCGAGGGCGCCAAGGACATCATCACCGGCGAGTGGTGGACCTCGCTGTTCCCGGGCGGGATGATCGTGCTCGCCGTGATGGCCTTCCACTTCATCGGTGACGAGTTCGGCGGGGAGACGGAGTCCTGACGCTGCTCGAGGTCGAGGGCCTCGACGTCGGGGTCGACGGATCGCCCCACCGGCTGCTGCGCCAGGTGAGTTTCGACGTCGCCCCTGGCGAGATCGTCGGCATCGTCGGGGAATCGGGCTCGGGCAAGACGATGGCCTCGCTGGCGGTGATCGGGCTCCTGCCGCAGGGCGTCGAGCGCCGCGGAGGGAGCATCCGGTTGGAGGGCCGCGAACTGGCCGGCCTCGCCGACACCGCCGAGCGGTCGTCCACCGACATCTCGATGATCTTCCAGCAACCACGCAGTGCTCTCAATCCGGCCATGCGTGCGGGCCGGCAGGTGGCAAGGGTGCTGGAGATCAACCAGGGCCTGTCCGGCGACGACGCCAAGTCCGCGACGCTCGACATGCTGCGACGGGTCGGCATCTCTGGCCCGGAACGAGTGGCGAGGGCCTATCCGCACCAGCTCTCGGGTGGCATGTGCCAGCGGGTGATGATCGCCATGGCCTTGGCCTGCCGACCCCGCCTCCTGATCGCCGACGAACCGACCACCGCCCTCGACGTGACCATCCAGGCGCAGATCTTCGACCTCATCCGGTCGCTGGTCGACGACATCGGGTGCGGAGTGCTGTTCATCACCCACGATCTGGCGGCGGTCGCCGAGATGTGCCAGCGGGTGGTGGTCATGTACGGCGGCCAGGTGATGGAGCGGGCTGACGTGGGATCGTTGCTGCATGCTCCGGAGCATCCGTACACCCGCTACCTGCTGGAGGCGATCGAGAAGGAAGTCGACCATCGGGTGGTCGACGTCGGCGTGAACTTCGCCCTCACCGGCTGCCGCTTCTCGCACCGGTGTCTCCACGCCCACGAGGCGTGCAACGAGTTCCCGCCATTCGTGCGGGTCGGCGAACGACACGAGTCCGCCTGCTTCCTGCACGAGGAGGGCCGAGTTGCCGCTCCTTGAGATCAACGACGTCCACGTGGTCTTCGGCAGCGGCGCCCACGCCGTGCCGGCCCTTCGGGGCGTCGACCTCACTGTCGATCGGGGCGAGACCGTCGCCCTCGTCGGCGAGTCGGGGTGCGGCAAGACGACGCTGGGTCGGGTCGTCGTCGGGCTGCAAGCCTCCAGCGCCGGCGACATCACCTTCGACGGCTCACCGCTGGCCGAGATCGTGGGCTCGCGCCGGTCGCGGCGGCGCGTCCAGATGGTGTTCCAGCATCCTGACTCCTCTCTGAACCCTCGTTTCCGGGTCGACACGACGCTGAGCGAGCCCCGCCTCCTCATGAGCGGCGACTCGCGAGGCGATGCGGATCGCAAGGTGGACGAGGTGTTGTCGGTGGTCGGGCTCGGCTCGGCCTACCGGGGCCGCCGCGCCAGACAACTCTCCGGTGGGCAGCAACAGCGGGTGGCGATCGCCCGGGCGCTCATGAGCGATCCCGACCTGGTGGTGCTGGACGAGCCCACCTCGTCTCTGGATCAGAGCGTGCGGGGGCGCATCATCTCGCTCCTCCGGGACATCCAGGCGCAGCGCAACGTCGCCTACCTGTTCGTCAGCCACGACCTGAGCACGGTGCGGCGCATCGCCGACCGGGTGGCCGTCATGTACCTCGGCAGGATCGTGGAGGTCGCCGACACCGAGACCATCTTCTCCTCACCCCAGCACCCCTACACCCGGGCGCTGCTCTCGGCGGTCCCGTCGTTCGACCCTGCTCAGCGGCGCCAACGCATCGTCCTCGAAGGTGAGACCCCCAATCCGTCCGATCTGCCGGCCGGGTGCGCGTTTCAGGACCGCTGTCCATTGGTCCACGACCGCTGCCGCACCGAGGACCCGTCGTTGGAGCCGTTCACGCCCGGGCACGAGGTCGAGTGTTTCGCTGTGGCCACGGCGGCTGCCGGATGAGGCCGATGCGCTCGTCAGCTCATCGCCGCCTCGACCGCCACGGGGTCGAGGTAGACCTTGATCGCCCGCACCACACCGTCGTGGATCTCGAAGACCTCGGTGAACTCGATCCGATAAGGACGGCCGGCCGGGTTGGTACCTGTGCTCTCGAACTCTGCGACCGCCACGTCGCCGTCGGTGATGATCGTGCGCGCGGCCATGCGCTCGTCCGGCAGGATCTCGTGGAGATGCTCGATGTGATCCCGAACCGCCTGCAGTCCCTCTTGCTCGCCCCCCAGAGCGCTCCAGTACGTGATGTCGGGGTGGTAGAGCCCGACGAGGGCGTCGGTGTCGTGCCGGTTGTAGGCGTCGACGATCCGCTCCACCAGGGCCCGGGCGTCCTCTCTCGATGCCATCTCGCCTCCTTCGCCCACGGCAGCAGGGCGGCCACGACCCCGAACCTACCGGCGGGAACCCGATGAGCGGGCGGGTGGGCATCGTGGTCGGGAGTGCCATCGCCCCCGAAGACGTCCCCGCCGCCGCGGTCGCCGCCGAAGCGGCCGGGCTGCATGAGGTATGGCTGGCCGAGGACTTCTTCTTCACCGGGGGGATCTCCGGCGCCGCCATGGCGCTGTCCGCCACCACCGAGATCACCGTCGGCCTGGGCGTCGTGTCGGCCATGGCCCGTCACCCGGCGCTGCTGGCGATGGAGATCTCGACGACCAGCCGGGTCCATCCGGGCCGCCTGATCGCCGGCATCGGGCTCGGGGTGCCTGCCTGGGTCCGGCAGATGGGCCTTCATCCGGCGTCACCGCTGACCGCTCTCCGCGAGTGTGTGACATCGGTGAAGTCGCTCCTTCGCGGCGAGACCGTCGATCAGACAGGGGACGTCTACGAGTTCCACGACGTGACGCTGACCTACCCCGAACCCGATCCGACCCCGATCTGGATGGGAGTCTCCGGTCCCCGCATGTTGCGGCTGTCCGGCGAGGTGGCCGACGGGACGGTGCTGTCGGTGGCCTCCAGCCTCAGCTACGTCGAATGGGCCCGCCGCCAGATCGACGAAGGGCGTGAGATCGGTGGGCGCACCGACGACCACCCGATCACCGTCTTCGCCATCTACGCCGTCGACGACGACGGCGATGCCGCCCGCCAAGCAGCCCGATCGACGCTGGCCTTCTACAAGCAGCACGGTCCCAATGCACTCACCGACGTCTACGGCGTGTCCGACGAGCTGGCGGCGCTGGTCGACGCCGGCGGGTACGAATCATTACTGGCCGGCATGCCCGATCAATGGGTCGAGGACCTCACGATCGCGGGCACCCCTGCGGAGTGTGCGGAGAAGATCGCCGCCTACCACGCAGCAGGGGCCCATTCGGTGGCGCTGTTCCCGGTGGCGACCGACCGGGTCACCGAGATCGTGCAGCTGACTGCCGAGTCCGTGGTGCCGCGTCTGTGACGGCCGCCCGGTCAGCCCTGCTCGAACGCCTTCCGGCGGGCCGTCACGTCGTTGTTGACCTGCAGGCGGCGGATCTCTCCGTCGGTGATCTCGAAGACGTCGACGCCGTGGTTGGCGTACGGGCGCCCGGCGGCGAGCGCCGTCTCGTCCCAGATGACGGCCGCCCGGTCACCGTCGACGATCCGTCGACGGATGCGGAAGTCGAGGTCCTCGAGCGTGGCGTTGTTCTCGGTGAACCACGCCAGCGCCGCCTCTCGGCCGGAAACGGTGACCCGTCCCAGGAACGTCACTTCGACGTCATGGCCCATCAGCTCGACCATGCCGGCCGCGTCGCCGTCGAAGTAGGCCTCATACAGGGCATCGAGCACCTCGTCGACCGTCATCGCCCCACCTCCATGCTCGAAGGCTACGGACTGGGATGAGCGCCGGCCCGACTGATTCACTCCGCTTCGGCCTCGGAGTCCCGACCGCCACCGAGGGCATGATGTACCCGGTCCCCTTCGCCGAGATCGATCAGGCGATCGAACTGGCGGTGGCGGCCGAGCGGCTCGGCTTCGACTCCGTCTGGGGCAACGACCACGTGTCGACCCAGCAGTACGTACGCGCCGAATTCGAGGCGCCGCCGCGCTTCTACGACCCCTTCACCTATCTCGCCTACCTGGCGGGCGTCACGGAACGCCTGCGACTCGCCACCTGCGTCGTCGTGCTGCCGTTCCGCCATCCCGTCCTCGTCGCCAAGCAAGCGGCCACGCTCGATCGCCTGTCGGGTGGACGGCTGGTGCTCGGCGTCGGCGTCGGGGCCTACCGGGAGGAATGGGAGGCCATGTACCCGGGAGCGAAGATCCACCGCGGACGCCAGGTGGACGAGGCCCTCGATGCCTTGCGCCTGTTGTTCACCGAACGGAGGGCCAGCTTCGACGGTGAGCATGTGCAGTTCGAGGACGTGGAGAGCTACCCCAAACCCCTCCAGCAGCCCCTCCCGATCCTGTCGGGCGGAAACTCGGAGGGATCGCGCCGGCGAGCCGCCGCCTTCCACGGATGGCTGCCCGCGTGCCTGACAGCCGACGAGTACCGCGCCGGGCTGGCGGACATCGCCCAACGGCGCGGAGAGAACGAGGGCGAGCCGTTCGAGGCGGCACTGCAGCTGGTCGTGTCGGTCGACGAACGCCACGAACGGGCCGTCGAGCGGTTCGAGGCGTCGCAGGTCTACGCCCACCTGGCGTCGCTCGGCCAGTCGACGATGAAGGGGCGGCTGTCCGATTCCCTGACACAGCGCAACCTGGTCGGGACCCCCGACGAGGTGCTGGCCCGGATCGAGGAGTACCGGCAGGCAGGCGTGCAGACCTTTGCCGGACTGTTGTTCGCCACCAACACCGTGGAGGAGACGCTCGAGGCGATGCAGCAATTCGCCGACCTGGTCATGCACAGGGCTGCGGCATGAGGGCGACCGGCGACCGCCTCAGACTTGCGCTGGCCGATTCGCCCCACGATTGGCTGGCGCTCGGTGCTGCCCCGAACGTCTTCTACGCCACCGGCTATCGCAGTGTGGCGGGCGACCTCTTTGCCGGCCATCGCATGCTGGCGCTCGTGTCCCCGGAGCGAACGGTGGTGGTCGGCGGGGCCAGCGACGGTGCGGCGGCGCTCGAGTCGGGCATCGCCGCCGACGACTACGTGCCCTTCGGCGTCTTCTTCTTCGAGTCCGCCGCCGGCGAGGCGCCCGAGTCGACCCTGGCCGGGCGCCACGCCACGTTCGAGGACGCGGTGGCCGCGGCCACGTCGATGGTCGGGCTGTCGGGGACGATCGGCACC
>JBPEXB010000198.1:0-1540 GCA_052032125.1 Acidimicrobiia bacterium | reverse complement strand
CTGACTACTGACTACTCCGGTCCGGACCCGAAGGGTTCGGACCGGTTTACACTCTGGAATACCCACATGGCGACAGTGGTTAGAAACGTCGCACACGAGACGGAGACGGGATGTCGAGCAGCGAAACCGCAGTCACGCTGAATCCGCCCAACCAGGCCACCGAGCCGGTCGAGGTGGATCCGGCGATGCTCGAAGCGACGCTCGAGTACATCCGTCCCGCCCTTCAGGCCGACGGGGGTGACCTCATCCTCCAGGGCGTCGACGACGACGGGACGGTGAACCTCCAGCTCGTCGGGGCCTGCGGCGGATGCCCGCTCTCGATGATGACCCTCACGGCCGGCATCGAGCGGATCCTGACCGAGCGGGTGCCCGGCGTCACTGCCGTCAAGGCCAGCTGACCCCGAGGGCGCCTCGTAACCTGTGCCGATGCCCGGCACCTCGAACCTCGGCGAGCCCTCCGACGTCCTCACCCGCGTGCGCTCGGGTGACCGGCGTGCGCTCGCCAGGGCGATCACGGCGGTCGAGAACGACCACGACGGCGCCGCCGAGCTCCTGAGCGAGTTCCATCGGCACAGCGGCACGGCCCGCCGCATCGGCGTGACCGGCGCACCCGGCGCAGGCAAGAGCACCCTCGTGTCCGAGCTGATCACCACCATCAGGGCCACCGATCAGACGGTCGCCGTGATGGCCGTCGATCCGTCGAGCCCATTCACCGGCGGTGCCATCCTCGGCGACCGCATCCGCATGCAGGACCACATCGGCGACGCCGGTGTCTACATCCGCTCGATCGGCTCCCGCGGCCACGTCGGCGGGATGTCGGCGGCCGCCCCGAAGGTGGCTGCCCTGCTCGACGGAGCGGGGTTCGACGTCGTCGTCATCGAGACCGTGGGCGTCGGCCAGGCCGAGGTCGAGGTGGTGGCCGAGGCGGACAGCACCGTGGTCGTGGTGACACCGGGTTGGGGGGACAGCGTGCAGGCCAACAAGGCCGGCCTCCTGGAGATCGGTGACGTGTTCGTGGTCAACAAGGCAGATCGTCCAGGTGCCGACGAGGCGGTGCGTGATCTCGAGGCGATGCTCGATCTCGGCGCCACGCGTCCCTGGCGGCCACCGATCGTCCGCACGGTGGCCATCGAGCCGTCCGGGGTGGACGAGGTGTGGAAAGCACTCGAACGCCACGCGACCCACCTGGCCGAGGGCGAGCTCGATGCCCGCCGGCGCCGGCGTTCCGTGGAGGAGATGGAACGAGCGGTCCAGGGCCTGCTGCTCGCCCGCGTGGCCGGTGACGAGCGCCTCCGCTACGGCGAGCTGCTGTCGCAGGTCGAGGCGGGCACGCTCGACCCGTGGACGGCGGCTCACCGGATCGTGTCGGGCCTCGACTGACCGGCCCTATCCTTCCGGCACCCGTTTCGAGGAGACATCGTGGAGCTGGTCTCGTACACCACCAAGGACGCCGTGGCGCTGATCGAGCTGACCCGCCCGCCCGTCAACGCCCTCTCGGGTGAGCTCGCCGAGGACCTCGAGAAGGCGATCGGCATGGCCG
>JBPEXB010000197.1:0-4581 GCA_052032125.1 Acidimicrobiia bacterium | reverse complement strand
GGGCCATCCGGGCGACGCTGGGCGCCGCCGCCGCCGAGGCGCTGTTGGTGGTCGTGCTCGAGGACCTCCACTGGATGGACAACGAGTCGCTCTCCGTGATCGACGAGCTGGTGGATCTCGCCGAGGCCACCCCGTTGCTGATGGTGACCAGCCAGCGGCCCGAGCACGAGATGCGATGGGGCGACCTGGCCCAGGTGACGGTCTTGCAGCTGGAGGGGCTGATGGGCACCGATGTCGCCGACTTCGTCGACGTGCTCGTCGGGACCCGCTCCTCGACGTCGACGATTCGCGCCGAGCTGACCGAGCGCACCGACGGCACGCCGCTCTTCCTCGAGGAGATGGTCCGTTCGCTGGCCGACGACGGGGTGCTGACCGGTGAGCCCGGCCGGTACAAGCGCGGCGGCAGCGACATGCGCATCGAGATGCCCGCCGGTGTGCAGGCGGTGATCGCCAGCCGCATCGACCGGCTGCCGCTGATCGCCAAGGAGGTGCTGCAACTGGTGGCCGTCCATGGCGAGGAGGTGAGGGGCGACCTGCTCGATGTCACGAGCGACCGCAACGAGCGTGAGCTGTCGGAGGCGCTCGACCAGCTCGCAACCGCCGAGATGCTCTTCGAGGACGCCTCGACCCACCCCAGCACCTACACCTTCAAGCACAACCTGATCCGTGAGGTTGCCTACACCTCGATCCCCAACAAGCGTCGTGAGGCGTTGCACGCTCGCATCGCCGAAGGCGTCATCGCCATCGAGTTCGAGGACGATTGGACCGAGCGGCTGGCGCACCACACCTTCGAAGCCGGCCAGTGGGAGGACGCCGCCCGTTTCGCCCTGGCCTCTGCCAAACGAGCCCAGGCGAAGTCGGCGTATCGCGAGTCGGAGCGGTTCCTGTCGATGTCGCTCGAAGCACTCGCCCTGCTGCCCAAGAATCGGGCCAACATCGAGCAGACCATCGACGCGCTCATCACCCGTCGGATCGCCACCGTCGGGATCGGCGGGCTGATCTCGGCGGGCCTCGGCGAGCTCGACGACGCCGAGGCCCTCGCCAACGAGATCGGCGACCTCGAGCGGGTCGCTCGGGTGAATCTGCACCGCTCCTACGCCCGGTCCATGACCGGTCAGCACCAGCCGGGGCTGCTCGACGCCGAACGGGCGCATGGCCTCGGCCAGCAACTCGGCAACCGCCGCCTGACCGCCGAGGCCAATCTCGCCAAGGCCCAGCACTATGCCTACGCCGGTCAGCCGGCGCCGGTGGTGGGCCTGCTCGATCGCGATCTCTCGTTTCTGCGCGACGAGGTGGGCCGCAACGGAATGCTCGGCCACCGCGTCGTCTGGGCGCACATCCACATCACGGTCGCCCAGGCCCTGTCCGGCGAGTTCACGGCAGCCCGGCAGTCGGCGTCCGACGCCATGACGCTGGCGCGCGATCGCGGGCTCGCCCTCGACGAGGTCAACGCCCACTGGGCTGCCGCCGTGGTGGAGTTGTGGTCGGAGCACTTCAAGAAGGCGGTCGAGTACGCCGCCGAGGCCGCCGATCTGGCAGCCGCCCACGAGTTCACCTGGATCGGGAATCTCAACGAGATCGTGCGCGGCTACGCCCTCGGGCGGCTCGGGGGGTTCGACGAGGCGGTGGAGATCCTCGACCGGGCGGTCGAGACGGGTGAGCACCTCGAGGTCCCGATGCACGTGGCCTGGGCGAAGGCGTACCTGGCGGAGCTGATGACGGCGTGCGGGCAGAACGAAGTCGCTCGGGACCACGCCCAGGAGGCGCTGCGGCTCGCCCGTCGCCACGATCTCCCGGCCGTCGAGGTGATGGGTCTCCAGATGTTGGGACGGGCGCAGCCTCGTCTGGCCAAGGCGAGGGCGTTCTTCGACGAGGGCCTGTCGCTGGCAGGCGAGCACAGCCTGCGGCCGCAGTCGGCGTCGATCCGCTCGGAGCTGGCGTGGGTGCTGTCGGAGATGGGCGAGCAGGACGAGGGCGCGGCCTTGCTCGAGCAGGCCAACCGGGCCAGGAGCGACATGGGTCTGACGGTGATCGAGATCCCCGGACTGTGATCAGGATCCGCCGGCCGCGCCCTTGAGCTGGGCCATGATCTCCTTGCACGTCGGGCAGACCGGGAAGGCGCTCGGATCGCGGTTCGGAATCCACTTCTTGCCGCACAGCGCCACGACCTCGACGCCCTCGACGTTGGCCCGAACGATGTCCGACTTCTTCACGTAGTGGGCGAAGCGATCGTGGTCGCCGTCGTCGAGGCGAGGATCGATCGTCGGTCGGAGGAGGGTGTCACCGTCGCGGTCAGCCATGGCCCCCCCATTGTGGCAGTGTGGCCGTCGCTGTGGCACCCTCCGTCGCATGCCGTCCATCTCGCCCGCCGACATCGCTCGCGTCGAAGCCTGGGCTTCGTCCAGCTTCCCGGACCGCCCCGACGGCGCCCAGATCGTGGTGCAGGCCCGGGGTGCGCACGTCAGCGTCGAAGAGCAGCTTCCGCGGCGCGGTGGCGGGGTCAGCTCCCGTGCGCTCGTGCGCTTTCGGTTCGTGCCGAAGAGCGGGACGTGGATGGTCCATCGGGCGGCGGCCGGCGGTCGGTGGATCGAGACCGAGCCGCTCGAAGGGAGCCTGGCCGAGGTATTGGACGGTGTCGACCTCCGCAACCTCCCGGACGCCCGCTAGCGGTCCCTCCGCCAGCGGAGGAAGTCGATCTGCTCCCGGACCGTGCGCTCCTCGGCGGCCGTGAGGGGAAGGCCGTCGTAGTCGATGCGGTTGGGGGTGGGGCCAGGCAGAGCGGGGACGCCCTCGATCTCGGTCAGCCCTTGCAGATCCGCCAGCGCTCCGGCGAGGCGGCGCAGCGCCCAGCGAATCGTGTCGACGTCTCCACCCAGGTTCTCCAGCAGCGGCCGGAGGACGTCCATGAACTGGGTCCTGGCCTTCTCGTGGGCTTCCTCCCCGAGCTCGGTCAGCGTCACGAAGAAGGTGCGGCTGTCGGTCGGATGAGGTGTGCGGCGGATGTGGCCCGCTTCCTCCAGCCGCTGCAGCGACACGCTGGTGCTGCTCGGCGCCGAGCCGTGCCGGCGGGAGATCTCGCCCGGTGTGAGCGGCCCGAGCGTCTTGAGCAGCGAGTAGAGGGCGAAGTCGCCCGAGCTCATCTCGCTGATGGCCGACGACAGCAGCTGGTCGGTGCGGGCGGCGATGACATGGACGTTGTACAGGATCGACATGTCGATTTTTCCTCGTCGACAGAAGTCATACGGTACTGAATGACATGCGGAACTGAAGGGCACGGCCTGTCGGGTCGTTCGCCACTACCACCGACCGAGGCGCCCGCGCAGGATGGGGGCATGATCACTGACCAGCGAACGCCCGATCAGCAGCCACGCGGTGGACGAGCCTGGGGCTGGGTGTCCGGTCTCGGCTGGCTGGCGGCTCCGTGGATCGCCGCCGGCATCGTGAGCACCTTCCTGCCCGATCCCGAGCGGTCGTTTCCCGCCGTGTTCGTTTCCACGCTGGTCGCCATGGTCGGCTGGCTGGTCTACGGGTCCATCCGGATCGACGGCTTTCGTGCCGCGGCGGTCAAGGGGATGGTGGTGGCGTCCGCCATCATCGCGGTACTCGTCGCTCTGCTTCGAACCGCCTCGTGACATTCATTCGGTTCTGAACGGATACTATTCAGGACGGAATCAATGGAGGATCATGCGACGGCTCTCTGCCGCTCTGCTGGTCACGGCGGCCGCCTGCGGCGGCGCGGCCGGATCCGGTGCAGAGTCGACCCCGGCCACGACGGCGGCTTCCACGACGTCGATGACGCCTGCCACCACGGAGGCCCCGACCACCGTGGTCACGACGGCGACCACCCTGGCGTCGACGACGACCTCGACGCTGCCGGCGAGCCCCGTGGCGTTCAGCCCGCTCGCTGACGGAGGTGTGCTCGTCGAGGCCACGCAGCGCTACAACAACCCGGGCGTCGTGCTGGTCGAGGACGGGACGTGGCACATGTTCTCGAACGACTTCCGGTCCTGGCCGGGGATCGTGAAGGTGCGGCACTACACGTCGAGCGACGGTGTCGCATGGGAGGAGGCGACGGGAACGGTCTTCACCAGCGAGCGGTCCCCCTTCGGCACGCCTCAGATCACCCTGGGTGGCTTCGTCGCCGACGACGGCACCTGGACGCTCTACTTCCACACCTTCGCCGGATCGAGCCGCCCGGCCATGATCGGGCGGGCGACCGCCCCGGCGCCCGAAGGCCCGTGGACGGTGCACGAGGAGCCGGTGCTGCGGCCCGGCGAGGAAGGAGCCTGGGACGACCTGCGGGTGACCCGGCCCAGCGTGGTCGAGGTGGGTGACGAGCTGCTCATGTACTACGCCGGGGAGGGCGTCGACGGGACGACAGGCGTGGGACTGGCGAGATCGGCGGACGGCGTCGAGTGGACCAAGCATCCGGAGCCGGTCCTCGTCCCGGCGGGATGGGAGGACCACCTCGAACGCCCCGACGTCGTCGTGACCGACGACGGCTTCGTGATGATCTACCGAGGCTCGGTCGGAGGGCCCATGGGGCTGGCGACCTCGGCAGATGGGATCGAGTGGACGAGG
>JBPEXB010000196.1:0-2906 GCA_052032125.1 Acidimicrobiia bacterium | reverse complement strand
GATGCAGAGGATCTTCACGGGCAACGTGATCGCAGTGATCTGGGATTTCGACCAGACGCTGATCCCTGGCTACCAGCAGGTGCCGCTCTTTCGCGCCTACGACATCGACCAGCCTCGGTTCTGGGAAGAGGTCGACGCGCTGGGCGATTTCTACCGGGCGGCCGGCCTGGCCGTGTCCCAGGAGACGTTGTATCTGAACCACCTCCTCACCTACGTGAAGGAGGGGCCGCTGGCCGGCTTGAACAACGCCCGGCTGCGCGATCTCGGCGCTGAGCTGGGCTTCTATCCCGGCATGCCCGAGTTCATGGCGGACGCCAAGAAGACCATCGAGGCCGATCCCGAGTATGCCCATCACGAGATCACGGTCGAGCACTACGTCGTCTCGACCGGACTGCGCCAGATGATCCTGGGCTCGAGGGCGGCCTCGCACGTGAAGGGGATCTGGGCCAACGAGTTCATCGAGGCACCGGCACCGCCCGGCTACCTCGAGGACGGGGTGCAGACCCAGATGGACGACGGAGCCGAGATCAGCCAGGTCGGCTATTTCGTCGACAACACCGTCAAGACGAGGGCGATCTGGGAGATCAACAAGGGCGTCAACATCGACGCCCGCATCGGGGTCAACGATCACATCGCCGAGGAGGACCGGCGGGTGCCGCTGCGCAACATGCTCTATGTCGCCGATGGTCCATCGGACATCCCCGTGTTCTCGATTCTCAACAAGAACGGCGGACGCACCCTCGGGGTGTACAACCCCGATCAGGACAGTCATTTCCGCGAGGTCAAGGGCCTGCGCGACCAGAAGCGTGTCCAGCATTTCGCCGAGGCCAACTACGAACCGCGCTCCACCGCGCACCGCTGGATCATGACCACGCTCGAGGAAATGGCCCGCGACATCGTCCGCGCCCATCAGCGGGCCATCGACGACCGGGTGTCTCGAAGCTCGAAGCACGTCAACTGATCGAAGCGTCTCCCCAGCGTGCGGGGCCTGACTAGTCCCGTCGTGTAGGGCCAAAATCACCCGAGAACGACCTTCATCGGATCGGGGCGCGATGCCGATCACTGATAGATGGTGTCATCAGGGTCGGCACGCGGAAACACGCTTGGGCTGACGCTCGCCGCCGGGTTGGTCCTCCTCTTCCTGGTGGGGGTCATCTTCTCGGTCACGAGAAGCACCAACGCCATCGTCCGCGACGCCGACGCGCTGCACGACGCCGACGAAGCGCTGCGAGCCGTCACGGTGGTACGAGCCCAGATCGAGTTGGTCACCCTCCAGGTGTCGGTGCTCCCTGAGCCGACGCCCGAGGAGACCGAGGTGATGGCCGCCGGGATCGACGAGGCCGAGATGGCGCTCGACTCGCTGGCCACCGGGGTGGCCGAGGTGGCGGCGCTCGATCGCTCGGCGTCGCTCCTCGACACGTTCGGGCTCTTCGAGACCGAGGCCGAGCAGGCGCTCTCGGCCCTGGGGAACGGCTCGACCTACGACCTCGACGCGATGCGCACCTCCTTCGACGTGCTGACCGCCGAGTTGAACGGCGCCCGCGGCCGTCTGGCAGACGCGGTGAGCAGCTCCGACCGGGGCCTCACGTCGCTGGGCACGCTGGCCGGCTTCCTCGTGGCGTTCGCCATCCCGGCCGGGATCATGCTCGTGTACCGCGACCTCTCACGACGCCAGGCCCGCCAGCGCGAGCTCGAGGTGCACCTCGACGCCGAACGCGACATCAACGCCGGTCGGGAACGCTTCATCGCCACCGCCTCGCACGAGCTGAGAAGCCCGCTCACCACCGTGCTCGGCATGGCTCATGTCCTCGCCGAGGAAGACCTCGTGATGACCGATCCCGAGCTGGCCGAGATGGTCCGCCTGATGATCGGCGAGGCCGAGGACCTGACGAGGCTGGTCGAGGATCTGCTGACCGCCTCCCGGATCGAGGCCGATGCGATCCACTACGCCTTCGAGACCGTCGACGTCGCCACCGAGATCGAGACCGTCGTGTCGCCGTTCGAGGGCACCGAACGACCGGTCGACGTCCAGGTCGGGGACGGGGCCGTGCGCGTCGACCGACTGCGTTTCCGCCAGATGATCCGCAACCTCGTGTCCAACGCCCAGAAGTACGGAGGACCCTCGATCGAGGTGCTCGGCAGGGCCAAGGGTGAGACCTACGTCGTGTCGGTCGTGGACGACGGCGACGGCGTGCCGAGCGATTTGGCGCCCCGCTTGTTCGAGCGATTCGTCCACCGCGGCCGCGAGACCGCCGGCACCCAGAGCGTCGGCCTCGGGCTCTCCATCGTCATGGCCCTCG
Organism: Acidimicrobiia bacterium; assembly: GCA_052032125.1. Lineage (GTDB taxonomy): Bacteria > Actinomycetota > Acidimicrobiia > Spongiisociales > Spongiisociaceae > JBPEXB01. The sequence continues at coordinate 606 of JBPEXB010000196.1, read as the reverse complement.
CCGTGGGCATGGGCGGCACCGCGTTCTACGACCGCAAGGACGGCAAGACCCACTTCTCGCTCGTGCTCCCGCTGGCCCAGGAGACCGACACCGAAGGGGCAGCCGCCCCGGCCCGCCTCGCCTCATGAGCCCGGCACCGGCCGCCCGTCACCCGGCTCGGGTCGCCGGCGCCCTGCTCCTCGTCATGTCGCTCCTCGTCACGTCGGCGGGCATCGTGCTGGCGATGGGCACCGGGCAGATCGAGGGGACCGTCTTCGACGACCTCGGAGCCGACGGCTTGGCCGACGGGCCTGCCGGATCGGTGTCCAACCCGGGCATCGATCAGGTCGACGTCTACCTGTTCCATGACGACGGCTCGGCCATCGGCGCGCCGGACGCCTCGGACACTCTGGTCTCCGGCAGCCCCGTCGCCACCAACCCGTCCGGCCAGTTCACCATCCCCAACCTCGCCGATGGCGACTATTGGGTCGCCATCGACTCGCTGAGCATCGATGCCGCCGCCTGGCCCGACCAGACCTGGGGACCCGCCGGGAGCCTCACCCCGAGCGGCCAGCGGGTCGGTGCCGGGTCGGTCTACAGCGGCCGCACCGCCAACCGTTCCGACGA
>JBPEXB010000195.1:0-9806 GCA_052032125.1 Acidimicrobiia bacterium | reverse complement strand
TGCGGCACGAGCGCTCGAGAGCCTGGCCCGGAGCCTCGGCGACACCGAGGCAGTCGCCCGGGCACTGCGGATGCAAGCCCGGTCGGTCTGGTACGAGGCTCGGAGCCTCGAGGCGCTCGGGCTGCTCGACCAAGCGATCGAGTTGCTCGATGCCGAGACCGCTGCGGCCGAGCTGGCTCGAGCCTGCGCCTACCGGGCTCTGATCGGATGCCTGTCCGTCGATGGCGCCGAGGTCGAGCCGTGGGCGTCGCGGGCGCTCGAGCTGGCGGATGCTGTCGGGGACGCAGCGGTTGAGGCGGTGGTGGCCAACGACGTGGGCACCGCCCGGGCTCGGTGCGGAGCCGATCCAGGCGACCTCTTCGATGTCGCGCTCGAACGCGCCCGCGCCGCAGGACTCGACGGCGAGGTGGTGAGGCTGTTCGCGAACCGGGCGACGGTCGCCGCCAACACGTGGGACCACCAGGGCGCCGGCGCGCTGGCAGATGACGGCCTCGCCGAGGCCGAGGCCCACCAGGTGTTGGCGTTCGATCCTCTCCTGACCGTCGCCCGGGCCCAGGCGGCGCTCCTGGCCGGCGAATGGGACGCCGCCGAGACCGACGCCCATCGCGTGCTCGCCGGCCCAGCGGCCGGCTTCACCCGTCTGCCGGCGCTCACCGTGCTGGGGCGGCTCCAGACCCGGCGCGACGACAAGGCCGCCTCGTCGACGCTCGACGAGCTCTGGGACCTGGCGGCCCGCTCGAAGGAGTTCCAGTGGATGGGACCGGCAGCCTCGGCCGTCGCCGAGCATGCCGTGCTGCGGGGTCGGGCGGCCTCCGCCCACCCGGCGCTGGAGGCCGCCGGCGTCCGGAGCCCCCGCCAGGGCTGGCTGTCCGGGGAACTGGCGGTGTGGGCGGCCCGAGCCGGGATGCCGGCACTCGCCGTCGAGCCCGCTCCGCCGCATGCTGCCGAGCTGGAGGGACGGTGGGAGGACGCGGCGGCGCTGTGGACCGAACTGGCCTGCCCGTTCGAGGCGGCGCTGGCGCTGGCGTGGTCGGACGATCGCGACGCCATGCTCGAGGCGCTGAAGTCCCTGGACGACATGGGTGCAATCGGGACCGCCGCTTGGCTGCGGGCGCGGATGCGGGCGGCGGGGATCAAGCGTATCCCCAAGGGCCCTTCCACCTCGACCAGAACCAACCCGGCCGGCCTCACGAATCGTCAGATCGATGTCCTCGAGCTGGTCGCCGACGGGCTGACGAACGCCGAGATCGCAGAGGAGCTGTATCTGTCGACCCGTACGGTCGATCATCACGTGTCGGCGGTGCTGATGAAGCTGGGCGTCGGCTCGCGACGCGAGGCCGCTGCTCAGGCGGTCGAGATGGGGCTCCGCTCGGGTTGAGGGGCGATGCGGCTGGACGTGAGGAACGCTCCGACCAGGACGATGCCGAGCCCCGCCCACTCGACCAGGCTCACCGACTCGGAGAGCACCACGATGCCGAGCACGACGGCCGTGACCGGGACGAGGTAGCCCACGATCCCGGCCCGGGCGGGCCCGGTGCGTCCGATCAGATTGGCGTGGACGGCCCGCGCCACGCCGGTGCCGAAGATTCCGAGGATCACGATGGCGAGGAACGACCGCACGCTGAATCCGCTCGATCCGACCTCGGCCAGCCCGTACGGCGTCATCAGTGCCACCGCCACGAGCTGCGCGTGGAGCACCACCGTCATCCCTCCATACCGAGCCTGGAGCGGCCCGATGACGATCGAGGTCACCGCGTAGCCCGCCACGGCCAGAAGCACGAAGCCGATGCCCAGCGGGCTGGCGCCGTCTCCGGTGAGGTTGGGGATGCTCATGATCACGACACCGGCGAAGCCAAGGGCCAGGCCCACCATGTGCACCCGGCGCAGGCTGCGGGTCCCGACCGCGACGGCCAGGACCAGCGTGGCCAGCGGTGTGGCACCGGTCAACATCCCGACGACGGCAGACTCGACCCGCTGCTCGGCCAGGGCGAACAGCAGCGCCGGGGCAGCGTTGCCGGCGACGCCGACGATGGCGATGCCCAGCCAGTCCGATCGCTCGATCCGACGGTAGGGACGGGCCAGCACCGCCAGGATCGCCGCGCCCAGTGCCAGGCGCATCCAGGCCAGCACGGCGGGCGGGAACTCCTCGAGCCCGATGGCGATCCACAGGTAAGACGAGCCCCACAGCAGCGAGGTGGACGCCAGCATGGCCCACTCGCGCAGGCCGAACCGTCCGATGGTGGTGCCGTCGGTCGGCTGGAGGAGGCGGGCGTCCCGAGACATGGCCGGGCAGCCTACCGGTGGCGTGCGGTGGCGCTGCACGGCAAGAGACCTCCGATTCCGGCGGCGCGGCCGCCATGCCAGTGGTACCATCCGCGCAACAGGAACTGGTCCCGTCTCATCCGAGGCGACGGCTGGTTCCGCTCATTCCTCGAGTTACTCGAGCACCGCAACGCGACGAAAGGGCGAGAGCCCTTTCGTCGCGTTCGGAGAGGTCGGGAGTCCGGTTCAGGCGGCGTCGACGCCGATCGTCACCGGGACGTTGCCCGTGATGATGTCGAAGACCGCGGAGCGCTTCTTCGACTGCTCGACGATCTCGGCGAGCTTCTCGGGCGAGGCGTCGCCGCGCACCTTGAAGTCCACCCGGATCTCCTGGTACCCGTTGCGGACGTTCTCGTCGATGCCCAGGGTCCCGAGGAGGTTGATGTCGCCGACGACGGTCGACTCGACCTCGTAGAGGTCCACGCCCCGTGCCGAGGCGATGTTGCCGACACCGGCGGTGAGGCAGCTGGCGAGCGCCACGAGCACGTACTCGACCGGGGTCGAGCCCTGATCGGCTCCCACGAGCACGGCCGGGTGATCGGCGTCGTACACGCGACGCTCGATGTGGGTCTGCTCGTCGCCGGCGGCGAAGAAGCCCTCCACGGTGGTCCGGCTGTGGGTGCCCTTGACCCAGTGGTTGGTGGCACGGAACTGGCTCTCACCGAGTCCGCGATTGGCGTCGACAGCGTCGAGCGTGGCGAAGAGGGTCGGGACGTCCACGCCGTTGCGCGCTTCCACTACGGATGAAGTCATGATCTGCTCCTTGTCATCGACATGACCTTCGCCGGTCAACGTACGGAGCAGCCCTGCCAGGGGAATGGGCAGTCGATGCCTAAATCGCCTCGAGCGAGATCAGAAGATCCAGGCCACCAGCAGGCTGGCGAGGAAGCACCCCACACCCGCGAGCATGAGCCGCAGGTCGCTCAGCGACGCCGGGATGTAGCGGGTGAAGGACGGGTCGAGCATGGCCAGGCCCGCCAACACGATGGCGGCGGCTCCCGGCACGAGCAACGCCACGGCGATCAACGCCGGGGCGAAGTAGAGCAAGACGGCGACCACCGGGATGGCGATCAGTGCCAGCTTGCGGACTCCCTCGGACGTGTTGAGGCGCTCGCGGAATGACGTCGGCTCGTGGGTGCGGTGCGTCGCCCACAGGGCGTCCCGGTCCGGGTCCTCCAGACCGGGCACGTGGGGAACCGGCTTGGGAGCGTCGGGATCTCGCTGCTTGCGCTTGCGGACCTTGGCCGGCTTGGGCGGCTTGGCGGGCCGCTCACGTGTCTTCACCTTCTTGGCCTTGGGCGCCTTCTGGCGTCTGGGGCGCTGCTTCTCGGCGGGCGTGGGCTCGTCTGGTGGAGCAGCGGGCGCCGCCGGCTCGAGTGTGGTCACCGGACCCGCTTCCTCGGCCGCCGGGGGCGGGGCGGCGGCCGCCTGGGTGGCCGCCTTTGCCCGTTTGGCGGCCTTGCGGCGGCCCCGCCGCGAGCGGCGGACGGTGGCGGCCTGGCGGGCGTCCTCCACGGCGTGGCTGAAACCGAAACGGTCGTGCGGAGACAGGACGAGGTTCTCGCCGTCGAGCGTGACGTGGTAGCCCGACGCGCCGAGCTCGAGCTCGATTTCGGCGACCGGCCAGGACCCGATCGAGGTCTCTCCGGTGACGATCTCGAGCGACTGCTCGTGGACGGTCAAGACGGCCGCGACGTCATCCGTGTCGGCTTCGGGGAAACGAATCTTGCCAGGGAACCGTTGCACGCCTCTTCTATCGGACGTTTGGTCCGAAGGCTCAAGCGCGTCGCCGTCGTACCATGCACGCCCTCACCCACCCACCGGAGGCGTTGTGGACTGCTCGAACTGCGGGAACCCGCTGGAATCGACCACGGACCCCTGCCCGACGTGCGGGACGGTGCCCGCCGTCGTGGTCGAGTCGTCCGAGGCCTCCGGCGGCCGCTGGCGGGTCGGGCTGCTCGGTTTCGTCGCCGTGGTCGTGCTCGCCGGTGTGTCGTTCGCAATGTTCGGGTTGGTCGGAGGGACCGAGGCAGAGCCCGACGCCGACGTGAGGGTCGACTTCGCTCCGCCACCTGAGACCACCGTCGGGACCGCCGCCACCACGCCGACGACGGAAGATGCCCAGGAGGATCAAGCGGCGTGGAAGGAGGCGTCGGTCGAAGGCGCCCTCCCGCCCTTCCAGCAACCCGAGGGCGATGCCGCCGTCGGCCTGCCGCTGCCCACGGTGTCGGGGTTCGGATTCGGCGGGGAGGCGCAGACGATCGCCGCCGACGGCCGTCCCAAGGTCATCGTGTTCCTGGCCCACTGGTGCCCGCACTGCCAGCGGGAGGTACCGGCGGTGCAGGAATACCTCGACGCCAACGGCGTGCCGGAGGGTGTCGACTTCATCTCGATCGCCACCGGCATCGACGACGCACGGCCCAACTACCCGCCCGACGACTGGCTGGAGGGCGAGGGATGGGAGCCGCCGGTCATCGTCGATCCCTCCGGGGCGATCGCCGACGCCTACGGGCTGACGGCCTTCCCCTTCTACGTGTTCGTGCGGGGTGACAACACGGTCGACTTCCGCATCACCGGAGAACTCGACCCCAACGCCGTGTTCGGCTACGCCGAGACCCTCTTCGGGGCGGCCCCCGCCCGCCCTGACCCCGGACCCGCCGATTACGCCGCTGCTGCCGCCCAGCCCACGGCTTGCGGGGGAGAGGCGCCCGCCCCTCCGCTCGACCTGTCCTTCGATGCCCCCGGCGAGGCGCCGGCCGGTGACGTGCTGGTGCTCGTGACCTCATGCGGTGAGGTGCGCGTGGACCTCGACGCCTCCTCGGCCCCCGAGACCGTCGACTCGATGCGGTTCCTGGCCGCCGAGGGTTTCTTCGACGGCACGGTCTGCCACCGCCTCGTGCCAGGGTTCGTGCTCCAGTGTGGGGATCCGACCGCCACCGGCATCGGGAGCCCCGGTTACCGGGTGCCCGACGAGTTCCCGGACAGCAGTGAGGTCTACGTCGCGGGAACGGTGGCGATGGCCAACGCCGGTCCTGGCACGACGGGCAGCCAGTTCTTCATCGTCATCGGCGACGCCACGTTCCTGCCTCCTCAGTTCACCGTGATCGGGACGATCGACGACATCGAGCCGCTCATCGAGGCGTTGGACGAGGTGCCCCTGGGCGTCTCGCGCTCGGGCGAGTTGAGTGCCCCGTTGGAGACGATCTACATCGAAACGGCGACCGTCGAGGAGTGAGCGATCAGCCGGCCAAGGCAGCGAGCGCCCGGCGAGTGATCTCCACCTGGGCCGGAGCCCCGAATCCCTCCTGGACCGTCACGGCCTCTTCGTAGAACGCGCGGGCGCGGTCGTGGTCGCCCAATGCCGCGGCCAGGTCGCCGAGGTGGTGCCCGATGGCCAGGTAGCTCGACCACGGCACGCTGGCCATCTGGGCGGAGTACGGAGCGAAACCGTCGAGGAGGGCCCGCATCGCTCCTGCGTCTTCGGCGGCGATGGCGGCGCCGCTGGCTCCGATCAGCGCTGCGGAACCGAGGAAGAACTCAGGCAAGCGGCGCAGGCGTTGGGGACCGAGCCGCTCGAGGGTCGCGCGGGCCAGTCCGATGTCGCCCTCCTCGGCGGCCAACCACGCCTCGATCAGCGCGAACACCGGACCGCCGGTCCGGGCGTTCAACGTCTTGACGAGCTGGCGGGCCGCCAGCGGCTCGCCGGCCAGATGGGCGGCGTGGATGTGCAGGAACCCGTGCACGCCGTGGGCGCTGTCGTTCCACACGTCGGCGCCGAACAGCAGTGAGCGATCGGCAAGTCGGCGCGCCTCGTCGACATCACCCGCAGCCAGCGCCAGCACCGCTTCCATGGTCGACCACCGCCACAGATCGATGTCGCGGGTGGGCCGGTCGGCGGCCCGAATCTGGTCGAGGTAGCTGCGGTAGGTGTCGCCCTCGGCGGCCCAGGCGTAGACCACCTCCTCCACGGCCGCTCCCGGCACGTGCCGGAAGTCGATCTGCTCCTCCAGGTCGATCAGCCTCGGCAGGAGCTCCTGGAGGCGGTCGAGCGACGCCGGGCAGGCGATCGCCACCCAGTGGGATTGGAACACCGAGAAACGGACCTCCGGATCCGGATGATCGGCAACGACCGACCAGGCGCGTTCGGTCAATCCGATGCGGGCGTCCAGCGGCATGTGGAACAGCGACATGGCGGCTCGTTGAGCGGCGAGCTGGGCGGTGACGTGCGGCGGAAGCGCCTCACGGTGCTCCATCGCCCGCTCCAGCATGGTCACCGCCGCAACGGCCCGGTTGTCGCGCCACGGATCATCGCCCCAGTAGCCGAGAGCTGCTCGGGCCAGGACGTCGGGCCAGGCGTGCTGCTCGGCCAATTCGGCGGCGTGCTCGAACAAGGCAGCGGCGTGGGCGACGCGGCCGGTGAAGTTCCAGGCGGTGCCCTGCCGGATGAGCAGGTCCGCTCTGGTGCGGTCGTCGATGTCGAGGGTGAGCGCCTCTCGGTAGACGACCGCGGCCGTGTCGTGACGGTGCGACTCGGTCGCTTCACGACCCGCGGCAAGCGCGGCGTCGAGCGCCCGGCTCACGTCCACCACCGGCACGGCCCTGATCAGATGGAGGGCGTGATCGGCCGCCGGGCCGCCGCGCCGCTCCAGTCCGGCGGCGATGTCGCGGTGCGCCCGGAGCCGGCGTGCCGTCGAGACCCCATCCGCCAGCGCCGCAGGAATGAGGGCATGCGCGAACTGGAATCGGTCGCCGGGCCTCTCGAGGACCAGGCGGGCCTCGACGGCGGCCTCCACGGCGGCGAGGGCCGTGTGCTCGGCCATGCCGGCGACCTCGGCGGCCAGCCCGAGTTCGAAGCTGAGCCCGATCAGAGCGGCGGCAGAGAGAAGGTCGCCGACTGCCGCGTCGAGGCGGCCGAGGCGCCGCGTGATCAGGTCCGACACGGTGGCCGGCATGGACGTGTCTCCCGAGCGGACGAGTTGGCGCAGCAACTCGGCCGTGAAGAAGCCGTGCCCGTTGGCTTGAGCGAAGATCGTGGCCGCCGCCTCTGGCCCGCGCTCGGGCCCGAGAGCCGCCGTCGCCATCGCCTCGACGTCGTCGAGCACCAGCCCCGAGATGGGAAGGCGGACCGCCCACCGCTGGGCGACGAGCCCGGCCAGCCAGGCCGCAGCCTCTGGCTCCAGGTCGTCGATCGTGTCTCGATACGTGGCCAGGCACATGAGTCGACCAACGGTGCGGAGCACCCTCGTCACCAGCTGGCGAGCGGCGTCTCCCGCCCAGTGCACGTCGTCGAGGATCACGAGCACCGGGCCGTCTGCGGCCAGGGCCGTGATCACCAGTCGCAGCGCTTCCGCGAGCCGGAACTCTTCGTCGCCGGCCGGGCTCTGACCGTCGTCCGTGAGGCCCTCGACGATCCCGGGGACGTAGCGGGCCAGGACCCGCCGGTGCGGTCCCAGCCGGCCGACCAGCTCGTCGGTCAGATGACCGGCGACGGCGTCGAGCAACGGGCCGAGGGAGAACGGCGCTTCCCGGTCGAACCGGGCCGCCAGCACGGTGGCGGTCGGCGGGAGCCGGCGGCTGAACTCCAGCGCCAAGCGAGATTTCCCTGCGCCTGGCTCACCCGCCAGCAGCGCCACCTGGGTGGTCCCGGCGGCGGCGGTCGCCCAGGTCTCGTCCAGCGTCTGCAACTCGTCGTGGCGCCCTACGAAGGCGAACTCTTCGTCCACAGCCAGTACCGGCTGCTCACCGTGATCGGCATCGGTGGCAGGAGTCAACGCCCACACCTCGAGTGGCGCCGCCAAGCCCTTGAATTCGAGGGGGCCCAGTGCGGTCAGCGCCACCTTCGACCACGAGCCGGCCAGGATCCGCACCACATCGGCGACGTAGGTGCCGCCCGGTGGTGCAGCGTCGCACAGGCGGGCCGCCTCGGCGGCGGGCGTTCCGTAGACATCGGCTTCATCACGTCGAACGTCGCCGGCGCTCAGCCCGATGCGGGTCGCGACGCCGTTGGCCGTCGCCAGGCGGTGGATCGAGAGGGCGGCGTCCAGGGCCCCGGCCGCCGACGCGAACGCCAGCAGTTGCCCGTCCCCGGTTCCCTTGACGACCTCACCCTGGTGCTGGGCGGCCTGGGCGGCCACCGCTTCGTCCAGCCCGCGGAACAGTCGCTCCGCGTCGAGGTCCCCCAGGTCACGCCGAAGGGCGGTGGAGTCGACGATGTCGTAGAGCAGCACCGTCATCGTGCCGAGAGGGGTGGCCATCGTCCGGCGAGCCTACGCCGAGCCGCGATGCGCCAGCTCGTACACTCCCGCCGACATGAGCGTGGCCGACGATCGCAACCGGCTCGCGGCGTCGGTCGGCGGCCTCCTTGTCTTCAAGCTGGTCATCAACACCACGCAGCGAGCGATCTACCCCTTCCTCCCTGCGATCGCGCGCGGCCTCGGCGTCAGCCTGGCGGCCGCCGGTGCGATGGTCTCCGTCCGATGGGGGACGGCGATGGTCACCCCGTTCGTGGTCGGCACGGTCGGGCGTCGGCGCTCGCCGATGTTCCTCCTGATGCTCGGAGCCGTCGTGTTCACGACCGGGTCGTTCATCACTGCGTTCTCGGGCGTCTTCGCCGGCGCCGTCATCGGCTTCGCCCTGCTCGGGGTGGCCAAGCCGCTGTTCGACATCGGGGCGGCCAGCTGGGTGTCCGATCGGGTGCCGTTCTCCAGGCGGGCCCGATCGATCGGCATCCTGGAAGTGTCCTGGGCCGGCGGGCTGCTGGTGGGGGCGCCCCTGTTCGGCTGGCTGATCGACCGATACGACTGGTCGACGCCCTTCCTGGTGGTCGGTGCGCTCACGCTGGGCGGCTCGATCGTGCTCGGGATCGTCGGGCGCGGCTCCTGGTCCAGCGACGGAGGTGCGGCACCGGCCACCAGGATGAACCTCGACCGCCCTGCCATCGCCTTCCTGGCGGCGGCAGCGGTGATGTCGATGGCGGTCGAGTTGTCGCTGGTCGTGCTGGGCGAATGGCTCGAGATGGGGTTCGGCCTCACCCTGTTGGCGCTCGGCGGCGTCGGGACGATGCTCGGACTGGCCGAGCTGCTGGGGGAGGGAGGTGTGTTCGCGTTCACGGACCGGCTCGGTCCCCGGCGAGCACTGCAGCTCGCCACCGCCGGGATGACGGTCGGATTCCTCGCCCTCTCCTTCACATCCGGCTCGCTGGTGTGGGGTCTGGCGGCCCTGGCGCTCACGATCCTCGTGTTCGAGTTCGGCATCGTCTCGGCCATCCCGCTGGCGACCGAGATGCGTCCCGGCAACCGGGCCGGGTTCCTGGCGCTCTACATGGTCGCTTCCTCGCTGGGCCGGGTCGTGGCCGACTGGGTGGGGCCCGTCGTCTTCACGTCGGCGGGATTCGGGGCGGTGGCGGCGGGAGGAGCGCTGTGCTCGGTGGTGGGATTGGCGGTGATCACGCGCTGGGTGCGAGTCCCCGGGGCACCGATGCCGAG
>JBPEXB010000194.1:0-2689 GCA_052032125.1 Acidimicrobiia bacterium | reverse complement strand
GGGGCTGACGGGTTCATCCTGCGCCATGCGATGGCGGCTCTCTCACGATCCGGGGCCGTCGTCCTCCCAGGTGACCTCGTCGGCGGCTCGGTCGCTGAAGCCCTTGAACGAGGGGGCCCGCAACCGGCCCGCCTTGGTCCACTGCTTGAAGGCGATCTCGGCCACCAGGTGCGGATGCACGAAGCTGCCCACCGGGATGGCGGGGTCGTCCACGAAGGGCGACTGGTCGGTCTTCATCTGCTCCAGCGCCTCCCTGATGGCGCGCGCCGAGGCGTGGTCGAAGCCGGTGCCGACCGAGCCGACGTACCGCAGCCGCTCGCCGTCCCAGGCGCCGAGGAGCAGCGCTCCGAAGCCACCCGCCCGGATGCCCTCGCTCTCGGTGAAGCCGCCGACCACCGCCCTGGTCCGGCGGACGTGCGGGATCTTGCGCCAATCGGGACTGCGCACCCCGGGGCGATACACACTCCCGAGTCGCTTGGCGACGACTCCCTCGAGGCCGGCGCCCGACGCCGCCTCGAAGAGGGCGATGCCGGACTCGAGGATCAGCTGGGATGCCACGATCGGCTCTGGCAGCTCGAGTCCCGCCAGTCGGTCGAGTCGCTGCTCGAGCGGTTCGTCGACGACCACCTGTCCGGACTCCGCCAGCACGTCGAAGGCCACCATGCCGATCGGGACCGGCGAAGGCCCTTCGTGGTGCATGCGGCCCTGCAGGCGTTCGAAGGAGGGCACCCCGTCGTCGTCGTACGCGATGATCTCGCCGTCGAGGACGGTGCCGTCGGGGAGCTGCGCCAGGCCGGCGAGCTCGGGATAGGTGCCGGTCATGTCGTTGCCGGCTCGCGACCGCAGTCGAACCGAGCCTCCTGCGATGGTGGCGATCGCCCGAACCCCGTCCAGCTTCGCCTCGAAACCCCAGCGGGCATCGTCGAAGGGCTCCTCCCACGAGACCGCCAGCATCGGCGAGAAGCGGGGCACGGTCACCCGCCGAGCGCCTCCCGAACCAGGCGATTGACGACCGCCCCGTCGAGCCCGGCGTGTTCCTTCATGATCGTCCCGATCACGCGGCCGGCCTGCTTGGGGTCGTCGGCGCCGATCGCCGCGATCGTCTCGTCGACGATTCGTGCGACGTCTTCCTCGGATGCCGACTCCGGCAGCCATCGCTGCAGGTAGTCGATCTCGAAGGCGAGCTTGTCGCGCAGGTCGGCGCCGCGCTCGCCGTACGTCTCGTACTCCGCCTTCGCTTTCTCCATCTTCTTCACATAGGCGGCGATGATCCGGGTGTGGCGCGCCTCGGAGTCCTCGGCGGCGGCACCGGGCTCGGTGGCCGCCTTGGTCACCTCGGTCCGAATCTGGCGGATGACGTCGAGGCGCAGCTTGTCCTTGCCTCGGAGCGCGTCCTTGAGCTCCGCGTCCAGCTCCTGCTCGATGCTCATGGTGTGTCTCCTTGGAGGGCGGCGACCATGGCCCTCGGGTCGTCGGTGATCAGCCCGGCAACGCCGGCGTCGGCCAACCGTATTCCCAGCTGCGTGTCGTTGACGGTCCAGACGAAGATGTCGAGCTCGCCGGCGGCGTCCAGCAGCTCATCGATGTCGACTGCCAGGGTCCAGTGCACCGCCAACGCCCCGTGGCCGTGCTCGTTCGCCTCCGTGGCGGCGGCGGCGATCGAGTCGGTGGGCGCGACCAGCAGGCCCGTCATCAGCTGTGGGTGACGAGCGGCGATCGCATGCATCGTCGGCCAGTGGAAACAGGTGATGAGGTCGTGCGGACGGGCCAGGGCCGCGGCTGCGAGCGGGAACTCAAATCGTGGATCGAAGTCGGGGTCCTCGGGCCAGTTCTTGATCTCGATGTTGAGTGCGAAGTCGCCGGCCCGCTCGATCAGCTCCGCGAAGCGACCGAGTCGATGGCCGTCACCGATCTCGAGATCGGCGAGCTGCTCCCACTCGTGCTCGCACAGGACGGTGGTCACGCCGGCGGCATCGGTGTGCACGGGATCGTGGGACAGGACCAGGACGCCGTCCCGTGTGGGCCGAACGTCGATCTCGGCCATGGAGGCGTGGTCGGCCGACGCCAGGATGCCTTCGATGCTGTTCTGGGGGAAGCGGGAAGGGTCGCCTCGGTGGCCGATGACGACGGTGGGGCTGCCGGATCGCGGATGGCGGGGGGAGAAACGGGGGATCGACACTTTGTGAAAATTTTCCCTTGCGACTGGTGCTGACGGTCATTATCGTGTGCCTGTCGGCAACGACATCTTTTTTGCCCGTTCTTGTGAAGAGATTCTCTAAGTGATCTCGCCACGAGGGCCGGGTAGAGGTGCGAACGTACCTCACCGATGAACCAGCGAGGCGTCCCCACGGCCTCGTGCTGAACGAAGGCTGAACACCCGATGCTCACGATCACTGTCACCGAATGGCGAGACCTCGCCGCCTGTCGCGATTCCGAACCCGATCTCTTCTTCCCGGTCGGCACCACCGGGCCCGCCGTCGACCAGATCGAACGCGCCAAGGAGATCTGTGCGTCGTGCGCGGTGCAGGAGGAGTGCCTCCAGTACGCCCTCGAGAGCAACCAGGAAGCTGGTGTGTGGGGCGGCTATCAGGAGGACGACCGCCGCCGCCTCCGCAAGCGCTGGCTGGCGGAACGTCGCCGCCGAGCGGCGAGCTAGGCCGGCGCCTCTGGCGCCTGGCGTACTGAGTAC
>JBPEXB010000193.1:0-6024 GCA_052032125.1 Acidimicrobiia bacterium | reverse complement strand
TCACCGCTTGCGGTCTCGGCGCAGGCGGTCGTCCCACTCACGCACCCTGGCGGCCACGTCGGCTTCTTCGCCTTGCTCGGTGGGGTGATAGAGGACCGCCTGTTCGAGGCCGTCGGGAAGGTACTGCTGGACCGCCAGGTGCTCGGGATGGTCGTGGGGATACACGTAGCCGGGCGCGGCCCCGTCCACCTCCTCGGCCACCAGCCGGCTGCCGGTCGACCCCAGGTGCCCGGGCACGGTGGCGGTCGGAGAATCGTGTACCGCCTGGCGAGCTGCCGACATCGAGGTCTTCATCGAGTTCGACTTCGGCGCCACGGCCAGGTACACGGCGGCCTGGCTCAGATTGAACGCCGCCTCGGGAAGCCCGACGAACGCCAGCGCCTGGGCGGCCGCCACGGCTTGGGGAAGCGCCCGGGGATCCGCCAGCCCGACGTCTTCGGAGGCGAAGATCACCATGCGGCGGGCGATGAACTCCGGATCCTCTCCCGCTTCCAGCATCGTGTGCAACCAGTACAGGGCTGCGTCGGGATCGGAGCCGCGCATCGACTTGATGAAGGCAGAGATGACGTCGTAGTGCTGGTCACCCTTCTTGTCGTACCGCACGATGCGTCGTTGCAGGGCCTCTTGCAGCTCCTCCATGCCGATCTCGGTCCGTTCCCGCCCGGAGGCAACGATCGCCGCCACCTCCAGCACGTTGAGCGCCAGCCGGGCGTCGCCGCCCGACCGCTCGGCGAGCGCGCGCCGAGCTTCCGGGTCGATGGACATCGCGAGGTCGCCGAGACCCCGCTCGGTGTCGGCCAGCGCCCGGTCGATGAGGACGGTCACGGCCTCGGCATCGAGCGAGTCGAGCCGGAACAACGTGCTGCGGCTGATGAGCGGCGAGTTGACTTCGAAGAACGGGTTCTCGGTCGTGGCGCCGACCAGGATCACGGTCCCGTCCTCCACGCCGGGGAGGAGGGCGTCCTGCTGTGCCTTGTTGAACCGATGGATCTCGTCGAGGAACAGGACGGTGCGGCCCGACTCGTCCTCGAGCCGCCGCCGCGCCCTGGCCAGGACCTCGCGCACGTCCTTGACGCCGTGGGTGGTGGCGGAGAGCTGTGCGAACTCGGCGGAGGTCTCCTCCGCCACGAGACGGGCCAGTGTGGTCTTGCCCGTGCCGGGCGGCCCGAACAGGATCATCGACACCGGACGTCCCGATTCGACCATCGTCCGGAAGGCCGCCCCCGACTTCAGAAGGTCGGGTTGCCCGACCACCTCGTCGAGTCGCTGCGGGCGCATGCGGGCGGCCAGCGGGGCGGCCTGGCGGCGGCGTTCAGCCCGATCTGCGGCGAAGAGATCGGACTGCCCGCCGGTCATGTCTCGGCGGGCTCGTCGGTGGCCGTCAGCTGCGCCTTCACACTCGCCGTCAGGTCGATCCCCAGCTCCCGCAACTGGGCTTCATCGACGAGCGTCGGGGCCGTGGTCAGCGGATCGGCGCCGGTCTGGGTCTTCGGGAACGGGATGACGTCACGGATCGACTCCTCCTCCTGGAGGATGGCGAACAGCCGATCGACGCCCACGGCGAATCCGGCATGGGGTGGCGTCCCGTAGCGGAGGGCGGTCATGAACCAGCCGAATCGGGATTCGGCCTCCTCCTTGGAGATCCCCAGGACGTCGAAGACCGCCTGCTGCACGTCGGGGTCGTGGATCCGCACCGATCCCGAGCCGAGCTCCGAGCCGTTCAGCACGAGGTCGTAGGCCCGGGAAATGGCCTCGGCGGGGCGGTCGCGCATCTCCTCGACCGACACCGGCGCGGTGAAGGGATGGTGGGACGGCGCCAGACCGCCGTCATCCGTCTCCTCGAAGACCGGGAAGTCGACCACCCAGGTGAAGGCGAGCTCCTCGTGGCCTTCCGGCTGACCGAGGTCGAGGCGGATCGCACCCAGGACCTTGGCGGCGGCCTTCGGCTGGTCGGCGACCAGCGTGAGCACATCACCGGGGCTCGCCTCGAGCGCCGCGGTGATCGCGCCCACCTCCTCGTCGGACAGGAACTTGGCCACCGGCGAGCGGAACGTGCCGTCCTCCTGCACCACGATCCACACCAGGCCGGCACCGCCCAGCTCCTTGGCCCGATCGACCAGCGCGTCGAGCTCGGCTCGTGACATCTCGCGCCGGCCGGCGTTGAGGCCCCGCACCACGCCCCCGCCCGCCAGCGCCGCCCCGAAGCCTCGGAACTCGGTGCTGGCGAACGCGTCCGAGAGGTCGACGATCTCCATGCCGAATCGGACGTCGGGCTTGTCGGTGCCGTAGCGGGTCAGCGCGTCGGCATAGGTCAGGCGGGGCAGCGGCAACTGAACGTCGACACCCCGCAACCGCTTGACGACCGCAGCCACGACCTGCTCGATGGTGGCGAGGACATCGTCCTGATCCCAGAAGGCACCTTCCAGGTCGAGCTGGGTGAACTCGAGCTGGCGGTCCGAGCGGAGATCCTCGTCGCGGTAGCAACGGGCGATCTGGTAGTACCGATCGACCCCCGAGATCATCAGGAGCTGCTTGAACAGCTGGGGGCTCTGCGGCAGGGCGTAGAAGTGGCCGGGTCGCAACCGGCTGGGCACCAGGAAGTCGCGAGCTCCCTCAGGCGTCGAGTTGATCAGCGTCGGAGTCTCCACGTCGAGGAAGCCCAGGTCGTTGAGCGTGTCGCGGATCGCCTGGATGCCGCGAGACCGAGCGCGCAAATTGGCCGCCATGCGCGGCCGACGGAGATCGAGGTAGCGGTATTGCAGGCGCACGCGCTCGTCGGCCTCCGTGCGGTCGTCCACCATGAACGGCAGCACCTCGGCCGGGCTGAGCACGTCGAGGGCGCTCGCCACGACCTCGATCATCCCGGTCTCGAGGTCCGGGTTCTCGGTCCCCTCGGGACGGGCCCGCACCACGCCGCCGATGGACACGCAGTACTCCATCCGCAGCTCGGCCGCCGCCGGGATCTCCGACGGGTCGATCACGACCTGCACCCGGCCGGAGGCGTCCCGCAACTCGAAGAACAAGATGCCACCCAGGTCGCGGACCCGCACGACCCACCCGGCGACCCGCACCTCGTCGCCGGCGTTCTCGAGGCCCAGGTCGGTGGCGTAGGCGGTCCGGTAGGTGGTCATCGGCTCGCCGCCTTGGCGCCCAGGAGCCATCCCGACAGGTCACCCGCCGCCACCAACTGCTCGTCGCCGGAGCTGAGATCTCTCACGCGCACCATTCCCTCGTCCCATTCCTCTCCGATGACGGCGGCCGCCGCCGCGTCCCGGCGATTGGCGGCCTTGAACTGAGCTTTGACGGACCGGCTCCCCGCCGTCAGGTCACACCGAACGCCCGAGTCGCGCAGGCGACGGGCGAACGCCCTGGCGTCGGCCTGGCGGGCCGGGTCGGCGACCACCAAGAACACGTCGAGCGCCCGGGCGGCGGGGCGATCACCGAGCGCCACCAGGATCCGGTCGAACCCCAGCGCCAGGCCCACACCGGGCACGTCGGGGCCGCCCAACAGGCGGGCCAATCCGTCGTAGCGCCCTCCCCCACCGACCGCGCTCTGGGCGGCCTCGTAGTCCACCGGCACGTATTCGAAGACCGTGCGGTTGTAGTAGTCGAGGCCGCGCACCAGCCGCGGCTCCTCGCGATACGTGATCTCGCGCTCCGTGAGGCCCGCCTTCAGCTCGTCGTAGGCGGCTGCGGTCGCGGCGGAGAGGTGCTCGGTGGGGGTCGGCGCGTCGGAAACCACCTCGGCGTCTGCCTTCGAGTCGAGCACCCGCATCGGGTTGCTCCTGATCCGGCGACGGGCGTCCTCGCTGAGGCGGTCCTGGCGAGCCTCCAGCCAAGCGATGAGCTGTTCGTGGTAGCGCTGCCGGTCTTCAGGATCGCCGATCGAGTTCACCAGAACCTCGACGTCGGAGAGGCCGGCCTCGCGGAGGAACCGATATCCGACCTCGATCACCTCGAGGTCGGCTTCTACCTCGTCGGTGCCGAGGTACTCGACCCCCAGCTGCCAGAACTGTCTCCGGCGGCCCTGCTGAGGCCGCTCATAACGGAACATGGCTCCCGAGTAGGCCCCCTTGAACTCACCGGTGCGGCCGGACTGCAGGTAGGCGCGCACGACGCCTGCGGTGTTCTCGGGCCGCAGCGTCAGCGAGCGGCCGCCCTTGTCCTCGAACGTGTACATCTGCTTCTCGACGACCTCGGTGGCCTCGCCGACACCCCTGGCGAACACCTCGGTCGCCTCGAACAGGGGGGTGGCGACGTACTCGTAGCCGTACCGCTCGGTCAGCGTGTCCCAGGCGCGCAGGAGGCGCCGCCACGATCGAGACTCGGGCGGCAGGACGTCGTCGGTGCCCTTGGGGGCGCGAAAGGTCATCCGAGTCCTGTCAGGAAGGGGTTGGAGCGGCGCTCGTGCCCCACGGTAGTGGCGGGCCCGTGGCCGGGCAGGACGTTTACCGCGTCGTCCAGCGGCAGCACCTTGTCGCGCATGCTCTCCATCAGCGTGCGGTAGTCGCCACCCGGCAGGTCGGTGCGGCCGATGGAGCCGGCGAACAGCTGGTCGCCGGAGAACAGCACGCCCTCGTCCTCCAGCAGGAAGCAACAGTGGCCAGGGGTGTGGCCGGGCGTGTGAACGACATCGATCTCGATCCCCGCCAGCGTCAGCCGTTGACCGTCAGCCAGGTCTTCGAGCTGCTCGGGCGGCGCATAGTCGCCGGGGGGCACGTGGCCGAAGAGGGAGCGCAGCTGGGTTTCCGGATCGGCGGTGAGGAACTCGTCGTCGGGGTGGACGTAGGCGCGGACCGAGAGGCTGCGCGCGACCGCCCCCGCCCCTCCGACATGGTCGATGTGCCCGTGCGTCACCAGCAAGGCCACCGGGACCAGGTCGTGCGCCTCCAGCAGCTTGATGACCCCTTCGGGGTCGGGAGGGGCATCGACCACCACCGCCATGCCTCCGGGTTCAGGGGCGACGACGTAGGTGTTGGTCTGCGCCAACCAGAGCGACTGTCCGTCGATCAGCATCGCCGGGAGGGTAGTGCCTCCCCACCGCGGCCATTCCGGGCCGCTCAGGCGTTCAGGGCCGGATCAGCTCTCCGCCCAGCTCGGCAAGCTCTGCTCGCGCCAGTCCTCGTAGGTCCACTCGCCGTCGAGCAGTGGGAAGAACGGCGGCCGCAGGTACTCCAGCCGGTCGTCGAAGCCGTAGAAGCGGGTCGGGAAGTGGGCCCCGATGTCACCGGTGCTCTTCGTGGCGATCGAACCGGTCATGTACAGCACCGAGTTGGACGGCGTCTCCACGCCGCCGGAGTCACCACAGTCACGGGCGACCCGCCACTTGTTGTCCTGGCCCAGCAGCGACGAGTTCACGTGCAACTCCCGATCGACTCCCACCGAGTTCGGGTTGAGCACGATCTCGTCGGATGCGATCAGGGCCAGCGTGGCGTACGACGTCGGGTCGTCGTAGTAGATGTCGGTGTTGATGATCACGTTGGCCTTCGACCCGGCCGTGCCGGCGTACATGGTGAGCGACTGCCCGACCACCGAGTCTCGCCCGCCCTGACCGTCGAAGTCGACACCGCCACCCCATTGCAGCGAGCCCACGACGATGTGGTTGTTGGCCCACAGAGCGCCGTTGTCAGGGATGTCGACCTCCCCCCAGAAGGTCCAGGTGATGCTGGGATCCTCGGGGTACAGCCAGAAGTACTCCTCGTTCGACACACACGACAGCGAGTTGGTGGAGGTCGTGTACCAGACGCGCACTCGCGCATTGCCACCCGACATGTGGGGATGCACCATCCATGCCTGGGCGCCGGGGGTGTCGAGGCACAGGGTCCCGCCCGTGTCGCAGGCCACGGAGGCGAGGATGTCGAGGTCGTCCCAGAAGTTGGAGAAGTTCAGCGGGTCGGCGAAGACGTCGCGGATGGGATTGTGCTCGCCGATGTTGTCGTAGAACTCGACCCACGTCTCTGCCTTGACCGGCTCTTGCTTGATCTCTCGCTCGGCATAGACGTGGTTGTGCACGATGCCGAGGTC
>JBPEXB010000192.1:0-1922 GCA_052032125.1 Acidimicrobiia bacterium | reverse complement strand
TGCGCTCGATCGAGCGGAGGCCCCAGGCGAGCAGGAGCGCCAGGAGCCCGCCGCCGAGCCACAGCACGGAGTCGGCTTCGAACATCCCACCTCCATTCCCGGACGGCGGACGATCACCCCTGCGGGGCGCTGACGGTGGTCAGCCCGGGTAGGCCATCCCGAAGTACACGCCCGATGTCGTGGCGACGACGTTGCCGCCCTCGTCGACGACCTCCTGCTCGAGCGTCCACTTCGCCCGACCCTTCTCCTCGAGATCGGCCGTCACCCGGGCGATCTCGTCCTCGGACATCCGCGCGTCGACGAGCAGCGACGTCGTCGCCGGACGGGCGAAGCGGACCTTCATCTCCCCCACGATCGGATAGAAGCGCGTCAGGTCGAAGGCGCCGCCGAACAGGACGCCACCCGGGACCTCGGCGAGCGTGAAGATCGAGCCGGCGTAGACCATGTTGACGTGGTTGATGTTGGGCTCGAACGGGAGTCGCACGACGCAACGCCCGCGCTCGGCGTGCAGGACCTCCAGTCCCATCTTCCCGACGATCGGGATGTCGTCGGCGGCCCTCCCGGGGGTCGAAGGTGGGAACTCCTCGAGGAGGTCGGTCCGTGTCGCGCTGCTCACCCCGACATTCCACCACACTGGCAACACCCGTTTCCACTTCTGTAGGGTGTCGCGATGCTCGTCGACGACCTGGTCCTGCTCCTCCCGACGCCGACCCGTGTGGTCTCGCGTGTGCTGCCCAAGGGTCTTCCGATGGTCCGCGAACGCCTGGTCGCGGGCACCGGCATGTTCCGGAGCGCCCTGGACGCAGACGCCACGCCTGGCGATCCCGGCCTCTTCGGGCCCGGCTCGGCGACGTGGGAGATCGTGGGACAGCCCTCCCAGATGCTCGCTGGACTCCGGGCGGCGCTTCTGCAGTCGTTGGCCGCACCCGTGCCGACCGCGACGCACTCGACCGGCGCCTTCTACGACGACTTCATGGGTCGGGTCGCGAGGACCGGCGCCTTCGTCCAGAAGCAGAACCTCGGCTCCATGGACGAGGTGTTCTCCTCCGCCCGACGAGTCCGGGCGATGCACCGGACCGTGAAGGGGACGTGGAAGGACGGTACGGAATTCGACGCCAGCGACCCTCATCTCCAGGCATGGGTGTCGATGACGCTGACCGACTCGATGCTGGTCATGGCCGAGCAGTTCGGTGCTGGCAGGGTCGGCCGGGCACGCGCCGACCAGTTCGTCCGGGAGCAGTCCACCCACGGCGCGCTGCTCGACCCGCGGGTCGACCTCGATGCCGTGTTCAGCGACCCCGAGCAGCGGGCGGCGCTGCAAGCGGGCGCGCTACCGCTTCCGCTCATCGACGAGGGCGAGTTGCCGACCACCCGGCAACAGCTCCACGACGTGATGCATGCGTGGACCGACGAGTTGACGGTCACCGAGCTCACGCGCCAGCTCATCGACGGGACCGTCGAGCTGACCGAGCTCGATCCTCGGCGACGGGCGCTGATCCGCCCGTTCGTCCTGGCGACGCTGTCGACCATGCCCGACGAGCTGCACGATCTGGTCGCTCCCGGCCAGAGCCGCTTGGAGGAGTACGTCGCGGCGCAGGCCGTCCAGGGCCCGCTCGCCCTGCTCTACGCGGTGCTCGGCCCGAGCCCGTCGGTCGAGCTGGCCCGAGATCGCGTCGCTCGGAGGACCTCGAGGTACATGGCGGGTTCCGGGCGCACGCGGTAGTTGTCGGTCTGGTCGCTGAACAGGATCACGCCGCCCTCGTCCACGATCACCACGGTCGGCAGGACGGTCTCGGGGTCATAGCCGAGGACACCGAGACCGGCCGGCGTGCCGCCGACGTCGGCGATGCCGAGGGCACGAGCGGCCCGGTTCCCCTCGTCGACGACGAAGTCCATGGGTGCATCGAAGCGTTCAGCGAGCT
>JBPEXB010000191.1:0-8913 GCA_052032125.1 Acidimicrobiia bacterium | reverse complement strand
AAGGGGTGATCGCACGTTGTCGTCATGAAGGCGACAACGACACTCACCTGCATCATCCTGGCGCTGACGTCACTCACTCCCGCCACGGGCTTCAAGGCGTCGATCGAGCCGAACGCCGATCGTGGGCACCACCACCACGACCATGCCGAGGACGAGCGAGATCTCACCGATGACCGCCAGGCGATGCTGGACGAGCAGCGCCACGATGCGCCGGGCGTCTACGGCGCCGGTGCGGCGCTCGAGGCCCGCATCCAGGCCACCATCGAGGGGTTCGCCGCCGTGGGGCTCGAGCTCCCGCCCGTGCGCATCTATGTGCACCCATCGGACGAGGCCTGCCGCGGCTGGGCGGGGTTGTTCAACGAGGACGGTTCGGGAACGAGAGTCGATCTCTGCCACGAGATCGTGCTCATTCACGAGCTCGCCCACGTCTGGGAGCACCATCATCTCGACGACGAGCACCGGCAACGGTTGATGGAGCATGTCGGGGCAGAGGTGTGGGCGAATGCTTCGACTCCGCACCACGAGCGGGGCATCGAGATCGTCGCGAACGTGATCGCCGACGGTGTGAG
This sequence comes from Acidimicrobiia bacterium, assembly GCA_052032125.1. GTDB lineage: Bacteria > Actinomycetota > Acidimicrobiia > Spongiisociales > Spongiisociaceae > JBPEXB01. The sequence continues at coordinate 8,344 of JBPEXB010000191.1, read as the reverse complement.
AGGGGCCCCGATCTCGGCTCGGCTCACGGATGTCTACGCAGAGCACCTCGAGTTGTTCGAGCTGGTCACCGGGATGCCCTCGCCGCGTCTGGTCGAGTATTCGGCGCACGACGTCTCGCCAGTCGCTCCGACAGCCTCGGGCACCGAGCCCACGGACGGGCCCTCCTGATCGGGACGCCTCAGAACCCGGTGCGTTGCCCCTCGTAGGGGGGCTGCGCGCCGGCCAGGTGCTCTTCGACCGAGGGTCCGCCGAGGCGGTCTCGATGGCTGAGCCCGACCCGATAGCTGACGATCAGCAGCGGGATGATGGTCGGCCACGACGTGGCCAGCTTGAACGCAGCCAGCGCCTCCGGCTGCTCGGCCACGAACAACACCGCCTGGCCGGCGAACCTGAGCGCGAAGTAGACCGCCCACAGCCATGTCACACGTGTGTAGGCGGGGCGCACGTCGTCCCGCCAGAACCATTCCCGCGGCCATCCGCGGAAGAACGAGGACGACCAACCGGCCAGCGGTCGTCGGGCGGCGATCGAGCCGACGGCGGCCAGCGCCCAGAACCCCGCCGACACGATGCCGGGGAGGAAGAACCCCTCCGCCCGGCCGCTCCGCAGCGCCAACAGCGCCGCGAAGCCGACGGCTGCGATGCCGCCGATGGCATACATGGCCTTGGCGCCCTTGCTGTAGCGCCAGGCCGCCACTCCCGCCCCGGCGACCACCGCCACGGCTGCCGCCACACCGAGCCCGGCGAAGGCGTTGACCGCCACGAAGAGCAGGGGAGGGACGAAGGAGTCACCCAGCGTGCGGTCGCCCGTGAACAGCTGGCGGATCTCGGCGCGAATGTCGTCGTCGCGCTCGGCGGTCGGGTCGCTCACCGCTCGGCCGGGGGCGTACTCGATTGGATCGAGCGCTCGTGGGTGTGGCGGGTCTCGACCGGGTGGTGGTGCGGATCGTCGATGAACAGCCGCTCACCGTCGACGTGCAGCAGGCTGGCCCCGTAGGCATCGGCCAGGTGCTCGCCGGTCAGGACCTCGGCAGGGGCGCCCCACGCCACCACTCGACCGCTGAGCAAGATCACGTGGTCGGCGACTCGCGCCTCGGCCAGATCGTGGGTGGTCATGATGACGGTGCAGCCCCTGGTGTGCTCATCGTGGATCACGTCGTCGATGGCTTGCGCTGAGACGAGGTCGAGCCCGGTGACCGGCTCGTCGAGCAGCAGCAGGTCGTGCTCCTGGGCGAGGCCCTGGGCGACGAACACCCGCTGTCGCTGGCCTGCCGACAGCTCGGCCAGGTGCACCTTGGCGAGATCGGTGATGTCCATGCGGTCCATCGCATCGTGGATGGCCCGGCGGTCTGCCTCCGAGAAGCGGCCGACCGCCGACACGCCCGGGTAGCGGCCCATGGTCACCACCTCCCGCACCGTGACCGGCAACGACTCGTTGACCTTGGCGCCCTGGAGCACGTAGGCGACCCGAGGCGGCCGACCGTCGACCGGCGTCAGCTCCAGGTGTCCTGCCACCGGCCGGATCAGCCCCGCAATGCCGTTCAGCAGCGTCGACTTGCCGGCGCCGTTCGGCCCGATGAGGGCCGTGATCGCGCCGGCCGGGATCTCGAAGCTCGAAGAGGCGAGCGCCACCTTGGCGCCGTAGGCGAATCGGACGTCGGTGGCGACCACCGCCGGGGTCATGGCGTGCACGCCGAGCACCGCCCGTCGATCTCCAGGGCGTGGCCGGACACCGAGAAGTCGCCGAGGCCGGCCGCCCGGCTGATGACCGATTCGAGCGTCCGCTCCAGCTCGGCCGGGAGTTCGATGTCGTCGACGCTGCCGCACGACACGCAGACCAGGTGGTGATGGTGGCCGACCAGCCACTCGGCCAGCTCGTAGCGGGTGATCGACTTGGCGCCGTGATGCTCGTCGAGCACACCGGCGTCGGCCATCACCGAGAGGGAGCGGTAGAGCGACGACAGCGGCACGCTTCGATCGAGGTCGTCGTGCAACTCGGCGGCCGAACGGGGACCGTCGGCGGCCGCCAGCGCACCGATCACGCGGCGGCGACCAGCGGTGTAGCGGACCTCGTGTGCCGCCAGGCGGCCGCGGACTTGCTGTTCGAGGTGGCTGGTGCTCACGGTGCTCCTGGTTGCCACCCGACAGTGTACTGAGTATCGTTCTCAACATGAAGAGAATGATTCTCAGTTTTGTCGCGGTGACGCTGGTGGTGGCGGCATGCGGCTCCGAGGCCGGAGAAGATCCGGGCCTCGACGTGGTGGCGACCACGTCGATCGTCGGTGACATCGTGAGCCAGGTGGTCGGTGACCGGGCCACGGTCCAAGTGATCATGCCGGTGGGGGCCGACCCCCATGAGTTCCGTCCGTCGGCTCGCGACGTGGCGGCGGTGCAGACCGCCGACATCGTGTTTGCCATCGGGTTGGGCCTCGAGGAAGGCTTGGCGGATGCGCTCGAAGCGGCGCGAGCGGACGGCGTGACCGTCGTCGACATCGGGCCAGAGCTGGATCCTCTGCCGTTCGCCGGCGGCCACGATCACGCCGCCGACGCCGAGGATGGTGACGCCGACCACGACGAGAGTGAGCACGACGACGAGGGCGGTCTCGACCCCCACGTGTGGATGGATCCGCTGCGGGTCGCCGAGGCTGCTCGACTCGTCGGCCGGGCGTTGACGGCGTTCGACGGCGACGAGGCGTGGAACGAAGCCGCAGCCCGCTACGCCGACGAGCTCGCAGCGCTGGATGCCGAGATCCGTTCTCTCCTCGAAGCGGTCCCCGAATCGCGCCGGGCGATCGTCACCAACCACGACTCGCTGGGCTACCTGGCGGACCGCTACGGATTCGAGATCATCGGGGTGGTGATCCCGGGTGGCAGCACCCTGGCCGACCCGAGTTCCGGGGAGCTCGCCGAGCTCGTGTCGGTGATGCGGGCATCAGGCGTCGACGTGATCTTCGGTGAGACGATCGAGCCATCGGCGGTGGCCGAGGCGGTGGCGGCCGAGGTCGGCAGCGACGTCGAGGTGGTCGAGCTGTACACGGGATCGCTCGGCGAGCCGGGCTCGGGCGCCGACACTCTCGCCGGCATGCTCCGCGCCAATGCCGAACGTATGGCCGCTGCCCTGGGTGGCGGGCAGTAGCGTGATCAGATGGAGTGGTTGACCGAACCCTTCGAGCTCGGCTTCCAGCAACGAGCCCTGCTCGGCGGCGCCCTGGTGGCGATCGCCACCGGCGTGGTCGGCGTCTGGGTCGTCCTGCGCGGTCTGACCTTCCTCGGCGACGCGCTGGTCCATGGGGTGATCCCCGGCATCGCCCTGGCCGTCGTCCTCGGCTTCAACGTGATCATCGGGGCGGTCGTGGCCGCCGCGGTGATGGTCGGAGGGATCAACCTCGTCCACCGTCAGACGCGCTTCCCCGAGGACACCGGCATCGGGCTTCTCTTCGTCGGCATGCTCGGCCTGGGTGTGATCGTCTTGTCGCGAACCCCGGCCTTCAGCGGATCGCTCACCGAGATCCTGTTCGGCGACGTGCTGGGCCTCACGCGTGCCGATGTCGTGGTGCTCGCCGTCCTGGCCACCGCCATCGTCGTGGCGTCCGTGCTGCTGTATCGCCAGTTCCTGGTGCTGTCGTTCAACGAGCAGAAAGCCCAGCTCCTGGGGTTCCATCCTCGGGCGGCGCACATCGCGATGCTCGTGTTGATCACGGTGGCGATCGTCGGCTCGTATCAGACCATCGGGACGCTGCTGGTGTTCGGGTTGATCGTCGGTCCGCCTGCCACGGCAGCGCTACTCGTCCGCCGCGTGCCGCTGATGATGGTGGCGAGCGCCGTCATCGGGGTGTTCAGCGTCGTAGCCGGGCTCATCATCAGTTTCCACGGCAACACGTCCGGCTCGGCCACCATGGCCGTGATCCCGATCGTGCTCTTCTTCAGCGTGTTGACCGTGACGTCGGTGCGGGATCGCCGCGCCGCCCACCGAGCCGCGTGAACCGCTCCCGGGGCTAGCCGATCGTCCCCTCGACCAGCGTGCCGATCAGGAATGCCAGCACGCCGCCCACCCCGGCGATGGCGAGGTTCTTGAGCCCGGCGGCAACCGCGTTGGTCCCGGTGACCCTGGTCTTCGCCACCCCCACCGCGAACAGGCCGATGGCGGTGAGCACGGCGGCGGCGGTCAGGCCGGTGCCCGCTTCGTCGACGAAGAAGAACGGGAGCACCGACGTGAGCGATCCAAGCAGGAACAGCCCGCTCGAAGCCACCATGGCGAGGTAGGGGGAACGTCGTTCCTCTTCGACGAGCCCGAACTCGAGGCGCTTCATCGTCTCGAGGATCGTGTCGTCGTTCTTGGTGAACGCCTCGACCACCGCGTCGAGGTCCTCCTCGGCGATCTGCATGTCCCGGAAGTAGCCATAGAGCTGTTCGACTTCCTGCTCACGGTGGTACTTGATGTGCTCCTGCTCGATCTCGACCTCCCGGTCGAAGACCTCCTCCTGAGATTCGGTGGCGAGGTACTCCCCGGCCCCCATCGAGATGGCGCCGGCCACCGCTCCGGCGATGGCCGTGAGCAGGACCGCCGTCGTGCCGAGACCGCCGCCGACGACCCCGGTGACCAGGAGGAACGTCGACACGAGCCCGTCGTTGACCCCGAGGATGATGTCGCGCCAGTACTGGCGAGATTCGCCGATGTGGGGGACGTACGGGGGAGTGGTGGTGTGCTCGATCTCGGTGCTCATGGGCCGATGGTACCGAGCGCGCCCGGTATCAGGCCGTCGGTGCCCCGACCCGGTCGGTCGCAGGCTCACGAGCGACCGCGGTCAGGGCGCGATCGATGCGCTCGAGGCCCCACTCGAGGTCCGCCTCGTCGATCGTGAGTGGCGGGGCGAAGCGGATGGTCTGTCCATGGGTGTCCTTGGCCAGCACGCCGTGCCCGAGCAGTCGCTTCGAGAACTCCCGGCCGCCGACGCCCCTCAGGTCCATGCCCGCCCACAGGCCACGTACCCGCACCGAATCCACGGCGTCGTGGGCGGTGGCCATCGAGGTGAGCGCGTCGGCGAAGTGGCGGCCGAGCGACCGAGCCTCGTCCTGGATCTCGCCGGGCGAGAGCATGGCCACCACCTCGCGCCCGATGGCCGCGGCCAGCGGGTTGCCCCCGAAGGTGCTGCCGTGCTCACCGGGGCGGATCACCTTCAGCACGTCCCACGAAGAGACCACGGCCGACAGCGGCACGATGCCGCCACCGAGGGCCTTGCCGAGCACGAACACGTCGGGGCGCACGTTCTCGTGGTCGCAGGCGAAGGTCTCGCCGGTCCGGCCGAGCCCCGACTGGATCTCGTCGGCCACGAACAGGACGTCGCGCTCGTCGCACAGCCGCCGCACCTCCCGGAGGTAGCCCTCAGGCGGGATGATCACTCCGGCCTCGCCCTGGATCGGCTCCAGCAGCACCGCGGCGGTGTGCTGGTCGATCGCCGCGGCGAGTGCAGGCGCATCTCCGAAGGGGACCGACCGGAAGCCCGGTGTGTAGGGGCCGTAGTCGTCGCGGGCGGCCGGATCGTCGGAGAACGAGACGATGGAGATCGTTCGGCCGTGGAAGTTGCCCTCGGCCACGACGATGTTCGCCAGGCCGCTCGGGATGCCTTTGACCAGGTAGCCCCACTTGCGCGCCAGCTTGACGGCGGTCTCGACCGCCTCGGCTCCGCTGTTCATCAGCAGGGCGGCCTCCATCCGGCACAGGGCCGCCAGATCTCGCGAGAAGGCCCCCATCTGGTCGTTGTGGATCGCCCGGCTGGTCAAGGTGAGCCGGGCCAGCTGGTCCTGGGCGGCCGCCACCAGCCGCGGGTGTCGGTGCCCGAAGTTCAGCGCCGAGTAGGCGCTGAGGAAGTCGAGGTACCGATGGCCTTCGACATCGGTGATCCAGCTTCCTTCGGCGGTGGCCGCGGCGATGGGCAGCGGGTCGTAGTTGTGGGCGGCGCTCGCTTCGTCGAGCTCGATGATGCGCCGATTGCTCACGCGTCGAGCGGGAGGGTCAAGCATCGCACGGCGCCGCCCGCCTTCAGGAACTCGCCGACGTTCACCACCACGACCTCCTTGCCGCGCTGCTCGATGGTCCGCCGGAGGCGGTCCGAGCACGCCGGCATGATCACGGTGTCGCCCACGGTGATCGAGTTGGCGCTGAACTGCATGGCCTCGTCATCGGTGAGGATGATGGGATCCGGCACGAGAGCGGAGAGGGTCTCGAGGCCGGCGGTGGTGACGCCGATCGGCGCCACGAGCGCGGTGTCGTCGTCCAGCGGGCTGAACACCAGGTCGATGTGATAGAAGCGCGGGTCGGGAAGCTCGATCGGCGTGATCTGCCAGCCCTGCGCGGCAGCCATTGCCTCCCAGGCGCCTCGATCCGATCGCAGGCCGTAACCGGCGACCAGCCCGGCGCGGAAAGGAAGGGCGTCGCCCATGCCTTCGAAGTGCCCGGACCCTTCGGGGAGGGGAGCGATGGTCAAGCCACGGCCCCTGGCCCAGGCGGCAGCCAGCGCCGGCTCACCCCGCCGTTCCGCGTGGCGCATCACCGACGGCACGAAGACACCGTCGACCACGATGCCGAGGTTGGCCGTGAACACCATGTCGGGCAGGTCGTGCCCGCCATCGATGGTCTCGACCGTGCCGCCCGCTGCTTCGATCGCCTCGACCAGCTCTCCCCACTGCTTGGCGGCCAGTGCCAGGTCGGCCGGATCATCGGGAGTCATCCAGGGGTTGATGGCATACTCGACCTTGAAGTGGTCGGGCGGGCACATCAGGTAGCGCTGGCCCCAGCGGGTCATGGCGACTCCTCTCCGGTCGTGGGTCCGTCCGTTGCAGTGAAGTGAACGATGCGGTGCACTCTGTTGACACCATCATATACTGACCGGTGAGTGCAATGTGTTGTCATCCAAGGTGGCCGGCAACGAGGAGATGATGAGCGAGCAGCCGAGCCTGAAGGAGACGGTGGCCGAGGCGGTGGCCCGCAACGTCCGCGAGGCGCGCCTGGAGCGGGGCTGGACGCTCGATCAGCTGGCCACCCGGTCGGGCGTCAGCAAGGGCATGGTCGTGCAGATCGAGCAGGCGAGGACCAACCCGAGCATCGGGACGCTCTCCAAGCTGGGTGAGGCGCTCGGGGTGTCGCTCTCCGACCTGGTCGACACCACTTCGGGACCCGTCATCCGCTCGGTGGCGGCGGCGGACGCCGCCCTGCTGTGGTCCACCGACGCAGGATCGGGCGCCCGGCTGCTGGTGGGTGGTCGAAGGCCCGATTTCATCGAGCTGTGGGAGTGGGTGCTGGCGCCCGGCGACGTGTATCGGGGCAACGTCCATGCACCCGGCATGCGCGAGCTCCTGCACGTGCTCGAGGGAACGCTGACGCTCACGGTCGCCGACTCGGTCTCGACGGTCGAGCAGGGCGGGTCGGCGAGCTACGACGGCGATCAGCCGCACTCGTATTACAACGGCGAGTCGGGCCCGGTGCGTTTCGTCCTCGTCATGGTCGATCCGAGCGGTAGCCGAGCCCGCGAGTAGCGATGGGCTCGGTCCGGCGCGTCCTGCTGGTCATGGCGATGCGGGCCGAGGCCGAGCCGATCGTGGCGGCGCTCTCCCTGCGGGAGGTCCCGTCGCCCGCCCACATGCCGTTTCGCTGGTATCGGGGCCCCGCCGCCTCGCTGGAGGTGCTGGTGGCGGTCAACGGCATGGATCCCCGCCATCAAGTCGACAGCATCGCCACCCTCCCGGCCGGCCTCAACACGTACGCGGCGGCGACAGAGTTCGCCCCCGACCTGATCATCAGCGCCGGGACGGCCGGCGGATGGTCGCGCGACGAGACCGAGATCGGGGAGGTCTTCCTCAACGCCGACACCTTCGTGCACCACGACCGGCGGGTCGATCTCCCCGGTTTCGCCGAGTACGGCATCGGGCGCCATCCGGGGCTGGCGGTCGCCGGCCTGGCCGAGCGACTGGGCTTCCGTACCGGCCTCGTCACCACGTCCAACTCGCTCGACGAGAGCGACACCGATCGGCACTTGATCGAGCGCCACGGAGGGCAGGTGAAGGAGATGGAGGCTGCTGCCGTCGCCTATGTGGCCGAGCGGTTGGGCATCCCGATGATGGCGGTGAAGGCCATCACCGACCTCGTCGACGCTCCCGTTGCCACCGGCGATCAGTTCATGGCCAATCTGGCCCTGGCCTCGGATCGGCTGCGGGAAGCCGTGGTGAAGGTGCTGCTCGAGCTGGAGACCACCGACCTGGACGACCTGGCCTGAATCAGGGGCGGGCCTCCAGCAGGCGTTTCAGCCGCTGGTAGTCGGTGCGGATCGAGCGCCGGACCATCGGTCGCAT
>JBPEXB010000190.1:0-2716 GCA_052032125.1 Acidimicrobiia bacterium | reverse complement strand
GTACTCAGTACTCAGTACTCAGTACTCGGTACTCAGTACTCGGCTGCCGACCTCAGCGGCCCACGCCCGAGTACGTCATGCCCAGGCGCTCCACCGCCTTGCGGTCGAGCATGTTGCGGGCGTCGACGACGGCGCTCCCCCGCATGGCGTCGCGAACCGCCCGCAGGTCGACACTGCGGAACTCGCTCCACTCGGTGGCGATGACGAGCAGGTCGGCGTCTTTGACGGCCGAGATGGCGTCGGGCACGCGCTCCACCGAGGCGATGTCCGCCTCCACCTTGGGGTCGTAGGCGCGCACGGTGGCGCCTTCGGCGGCCATGCGGTCGGCCAGGTCCACGGCGGGCGACTCCCTGACGTCGTCGGTTCCCGCCTTGAAGGCCAGACCCCACAGCCCCACGGTGGCGCCGTCGAGCGACCCGCCCAGCGCCGCCCTCGCCTTGTCGACCATGCGGGCTCGCTGTTGCTCGTTGACACCGATGACGCCCTTGAGGAGCGAGAAGTCGTAGCCACCCTGCTCGGCGATGGCGACCAGCGCCTTGGTGTCCTTCGGGAAGCACGAGCCCCCGTACCCGGGCCCGGGGTTGAAGAAGTGGAAGCCGATCCGCCGGTCGTAGCCCATGCCCAGCAGCACGTCGCGGGCGTCGGCGCCGACCGACTCGCAGAGGTTGGCCATGGCGTTGGCGAACGTGATGCGGGCCGCCAGATAGGCGTTGGCGCCGTACTTGATCATCTCCGACGAGATCGGATCGGTCACGACCACCGGCGCATCGAGCCCCCGGTACAGCTCGATCATCACCTCGGCCGCCGCCTGACTCCTCGTGCCGACGACGATGCGGTCGGGGTGGAAGAAGTCCGCCACCGCCGAGCCCTCCCGCAGGAACTCCGGGTTCGACAGCACGGTGGCGTCGGCACCGGCGGCGTCGAGCATGTCCTGGAAGCGCTGAGCGGAACCCACCGGCACCGTCGACTTCATCACCACCAGGGCGCCGGGCTGCAGCGCCGGGCCGATCTCGGAGACCACGGCCTCGACGATGGTGGTGTCGGCCGAGCCGTCAGCGGCGGGAGGCGTGGGGACGGCGATGAAGACGACCCGTGCCTCGGCGACCGCCGCGACGTTCGAGCCATGGAACGAGAGCAGGCCGCTCGCCAGCCCGTCGGCGATCAGCCGATCGAGGTCCGGCTCATAGATCGGGACCTCGCCCGACTCGAGGGTCTGCAGCTTCTCGGCGCTCCGCTCACCGACACGAACGCGGTGCCCGAGCGCCGCCAGGCCTGCCCCCTGAACCAGACCCACGTAGCCGGCGCCGATGACGGCGGTTTCCATCCGATCCTCCCCGACGAACGACTGCAGGTTACCGGTGTGCTCAGGCGGACCCGATGGCGTCGGCCCCGACGATGACGACGGCGTCGACGCCCTCTGGCACCGAACCTGCTTCCACCACACCGAACCCCAGGGCGTCGACGATCTCTCGAGCTCGGGTGAGGCCCTCGGGACGGGCCGTGACGACCGTGGTCCCGTAGTCGTACGACGTGGCGTCGCCGACCGAGCTCACCTCGAAGCCGAGCTCGACGAGGTGGTCGCCCCACTCGCTCGCCTGGCCCTTCGTGCCGTTGCCGTTCAGCACCTTCAGCACCAGCGGTTCCGTCGGCTCGGCCACCGTGACACCCGACAAGAACGCGTCGATCGCTTCACTTGCGGCCGGCTCGTCGGCGACGAGGTAGAAGACACCGCCGGAGCTGCTGGAGACGGTGGGGAGCGTGGCGGCCGCGATGTCCGAGGCCTCCAGGCTGCGCACCGCCAGCGCCAGGCTGACGAGACGGTCCCGGTCCAGGCTGGCGTCGAGCGTGACGTGATCGCCGGCGGCCGAGATGATCGCCGGGGCGTCGAACACGATCGAAGGCCGCTTGGCGGCGCTGAGCATGGCAAACACGAGTGCCTGCTGCCGACCCACCCGACCGATGTCGGAGCCTGCGACGCTCACCCATTGACCGTCCTGCAACTCCTGGTACTTCCGCGACCGGGCATAGGCGAGGGCGTCCTTGCCGTCGAGGACCACGCGCCCGGCCGGCACGTCGAGACCCGACTTGAGGTCGCGGGCGGCGTGCGGGAAGTTGAGCTCGACGCCGCCCAGCTCGTCGACGATGGCGGCGAAGCCGAAGAAGTCCATCTCCACGTAGTGGTTGATCGGCACGCCGGTGAAGTCCGCCACGGTGCTGACCATCAGCGGGGCGCCCCCGAAGGCGTAGGCGGCGTTGATCTTCTGGGTGCCGTGCCCTTCCACCTCGACCTTGAGGTCGCGCGGCAGGCTCAGGATGCGGGCGGAGCCGTTGTCGATCTGCACCAGCATGATCACGTCGGCGCGCTGGCCGCCGAAGTTGCCGAACTCGCCGAAGTCGTCCGGCAAGCTCTCGCGGGAGTCGGATCCGATGACGAGGAAGGTGACCGGCTCGTCGTCGGCCACCGGGGTCAGCTCTTCGACGACCTCTTCGTCCTGGGTGACCGAGTCGAGGAACTGACCGGTCAGCGACCGGACGAGGAGGAACGCGCCGAACACGACCACGTTGGCGAGAACCAGCATGGCGATGATCGACCGTTTGAGCCAGCGACGGCGCGGCCGATCGGGCGCGCTCGTGGGAGGGGTGTCAGTCATGGAAGGCTCTGATCTTACCTGTTCGTGGGGGGCCTGATGCCGTGCGCCGCCGACGGACGACGGTC
>JBPEXB010000019.1:0-14115 GCA_052032125.1 Acidimicrobiia bacterium | reverse complement strand
GGGGCGAGGCCGATGCCTCCCGCCACCACGAGAACGTCGCCCCCCTCCGCCGCGTGGACCGGCCAGGCGGTGCCGTACGGGCCGCGGATACCCACCCAGTCGCCGGGGCGCAGGCGGCAGATCGCCTCGGTCACCGCTCCGACCGCCCGTACGGTGTGGACCAGGGCCGCCTCGCCCGGACCGCCGCCGGCGATCGAGATCGGCACCTCTCCGACACCGGGCACGTAGACCATGGTGAACTGGCCTGGCTGGTACGAGAACGCGCCTCCATCCTCCGGCTCGAAGTCCAACGTGACCGTGTCGGCGGTCTCGCGACGGACTGCGGACACGGCGAACGCGGTGGGCAGCATGGGCTCGGCCACGTCGGTCGGCGCGACATCGTGAGCCAGCGGCACCCTCATACCCCCGTCTCGTAGAGGTTCAGGAGCTGGGCGCGGCTCGAGTGCAGCCGGCGGAGCGCTTCCTTGGCCACCAGCTCGTACAGCTCGTGGCGGAGCTCGGGGTCGCGGCTCATCCGCTGCCGTGTGGCGGATGCGTCGAAGACGATGCCCGAGGTGTCGACGAGCGCCCGGGCTCGCCAGTTCCACCGATGGGGCGGGAACAACCAGCTCAGCCCGACCAGATCGCCGGGGCCGAGCGTCTGGATGACGACCGGCGGGCGGGCGGCTGCCGTCAGCTCCAGGCCGATGCGCCCGGCGGTGCAGATGTAGAACGAGTCTGCGTCGGCGTCCTCGTCGAAGACGATGTCTCCCTCGGAGAACCGGCACTCCTCGGCGATCGAGGCCAGGTAGGACAAGGGCTCGGTGCCGATTCCGCGAAAGAACTCGGCCCGGTCCAGGAGCTGGTCGGCGTTCATGCGAGAACCTCCTCGCTCGGCTCGGCCCGGATCGCGGCGACCTCGGCGGTGAGGTCGATGCCCACCGGGCACCAGGTGATGCACCGGCCGCAGCCCACACACCCGCTGGTCCCGAACTGGTCGATCCACGAGGCGAGCTTGTGGGTCAGCCATTGCCGGTACTGGGACCTCGTCGATCCGCGGAGCGGGTGCCTGTGGAGTGCGGAGAAGTCGAGGCTGAAGCAGGAGTCCCATCGGCGGGTGCGCACCGCAGTGTCCGTCGACAAGGCGGTCGCATCCTCCATCGTCGAGCAGAAGCAGGTGGGGCACGCCAGCGTGCAGTTGGCGCAGCTGAGGCAACGCTCCGCCACGTCGTCCCATCGTGCGTGCTCGAGGTTGTCGTAGAGCAGCTCCTTGATGCCGTTGGTGTCGAGCTCGCGACCCATGGAGGCGGCCGTGGAACGGACGATGGCGCCGGCCCAGGCGATGTCATCGTCGGATGCCTCTCGGCTGGGAAGGTCGTCGAGGATGCCGGCACCACGTTCACTCCCGGCTTCGACGAGAAGGGAGTGTCGCTCTTCGTCGATCATCTCGGTGAGAGCGAGATCGAAGCCGGAATCGCATGCCGGCCCGGTGCCCATCGACGAGCAGAAGCAGGTGCCGCCCGCCTCGGAGCATTGGACGGCGACGATGAACGCTTCCGTCCGCCGTTGCGCATAGGTGCGATCGGTGAAGCCGGACTTCAAGAACACGGCGTCCTGGATGCCGATGGCTGCCATCTCACACGCCCGGACTCCGATGAAGGCGTACCGAGGGGCAGCCGTCTCCGGGAGCACGAACTTCACTCCGTCGTCCGCGCGCTCGACCCGAAACAGGTCGGTGCGGGGTGGGAAGAGGTACTGCTTCCACGACTGCGGTCCCACGGAGAAGCCGAACAGCGCCGCGTCGTCCCGTCGTCGGAGCCGGTAACTGGCCGCCTCCTGTGTGTCGGTCCACCCTTCGGGCAGGTCGGACGAGCCGGCGATGATGTCGTACACGATGGCCCCGTCGCGCACGGTGGGACCCACGGTGGTGTAGCCCTCGCCGTGCAGCGCCTCGAAGAGCAGGTCGAGGTTCCCGCGGTCGAGCACCTTCGGTCGGAGCGTCGCCGTCATCGTCTTTCGAGTGTCCCGGGCGATCAGGCCCGTGAGGAGGGGCTTTCGACCCTGCCGTGGCAGGCGGTCGGCTGGGTACAAGGATCAGGAAGCGGACCGCGGGGTGACGATGCAGGATCGGCAACGACGCGTGGGGGTGGCCCTGGCCGGGGTGACGGCGCTCGTGTCGGGCTTCGCCGTGTTCATCAACGGATACGGGGTGCGAGCCTGGGGCGAGTTCACCGATCCAACGACGTACACGACGGCCAAGAACACGGTGGCGGCTCTGGTGATCGGAGCGCTGGCGCTCACGCTGACCCGTCAGCGCTCGAGCGAGGCCTTGACCCGACCGGCCGGGTGGCGCCAGTGGTCCAGCCTGGCCGCCGTGGCCGTGATCGGCGGCAGCATCCCGTTCGTGCTCTTCTTCGAGGGACTGGCGCGTGCCACGTCGCTGCAGGCGGCGTTCATCCACAAGACACTGGTGCTCTGGGTGGCGATCCTGGCGGTCGGGCTGCTCAGGGAGCGGATCGGGCCGCTGCACGTCCTGGCGGTGGGGTTGCTGATCGGCGGGCAAGCCGTGCTCGCCGGCGGTATGTCGGGTCTGGCGTTCGGCACTGGCGAGCTCTTGATCCTCGGTGCCACGCTCCTCTGGTCCGTGGAGGTGGTCGTCGCCAAGCACCTCCTCGGGTCGATGTCGCCGGCCACGGTGGCAACGGCCCGCATGGCGGGCGGAGCGACGGTGCTCCTCGCCTGGATGCTGGCACGGGGCTCGCTGAACGATCTCTCGGCGATGACGATGCGACACGTCGGCTGGGTGGTGGTCACGGGCGCCGTGCTGGCGCTCTACGTGGGCACATGGTTCGCGGCGCTGGCTCGAGCGCAGGCCGTCGACGTCACGGCCGTCCTGGTGGCGGGTGCGGTCGTCACCGCCGTGTTGAGAACCGGTGTCCAGGGAACCCCGCTGCCGTCGGTGCCGGGGCTCGTCGTGATCGGTGCCGGGGCCGTGCTCGCCGCCTTCGCTTCCTCTCGCCTGCGACGCCCGACATGAACGAAGGTCCGGCCCTCTTCGCCCGGTTCGCGTTCCCGCCCAACGCGCTCGGCTACTGCGGCCCGGCCGATGTCGGCATCGTGGCCGAGCTCGCCTCCGGAGGCGCAGGCGCGGAAGGCGAGATGCGGCGGGCGGCGATGGCGTTCGCCGGAGCGTGGCCGTACTTGGAGCTCATCGCCGGCGAGCTCCTCCTGGACCCGCTCGATGTCACCGTCGTGGAGGCGTACTGGCTCGGCCACCCCAGGCTGGCGGAGGTGGACCTGCTCACCTGGGGGAACTCGGTGGACCACCGATTCCGGGATCGGGCCGGGTGGGATTGGGAACGGGTCGTCGACGGCTTGAACCAGGGCGGCGTCCCCACCCACGCGTTCCACGTGTTCTGCGTGTACCCCTGGGTGGGGTTGTTGCGTTCCGGTGCCGTCAGCGCGTCACTCGAGGTGCTCGACCGCTGCCGGATCCGCTGGGGCACGGTGGTGGCCTCGCTCGACGACCGGCTGCTGGTCGAGTCTCAGCCGCTGACGTGGGAAGCTGAGCGGCTGGGCCTCGGCCCGACGCGCGTCGAGAGCGTCGATCGACCGATCGACCCCCGGCACACCGAGGTACGCCCGGGTGACCTCGTGGCCATGCACTGGAACTACGTGTGCCAGGTGATCAACCCCCAGCAGCTGACCAACCTCCGACGGTCCCACGATCACCACCTCGCCATCGCCAATCGGGCGGGCCGCGCCCTGGCAGCCTGGGTGGAGGGCTGACTTCACGCCACGTTCCAGACCCGCCACAGGGCGCTCGGGTCGGTGAGCGGGTTGCCGTGAACGAGGAAGAAGTCGGCCGGTCCTCCGGACCGCAACCGGCCGGCATCCGGCTCACCCAGCAGGTCTCCTCCGATCCAGGTCGCCGCCGCCAACGCCCTCCACGGCTCGAGACCGGCGCCGGCCAGGGCTTCGATCTCCCACGCCAGCTGGTTGGCGCGCAGCGAGCCGCCGCCGAAGTCGGAGCCGGCTGCGATCGTCACTCCGGCCGCGGCGGCCAGGCGCACGCTGTGCTCCGCCTCCTTGGTCCGGGCGGCGAGCGTGATGCGCCCGTCGCTCGAGGCAAAACGGTCGAGGGACGTCGTGTCCCCGAAGGTGTCCCAGCTGCGCATCACCGCCAGGGTCGGAACGAGATACGTCCCTCGGGCGGCCATCTCGGCGGCGAGGTCCTCGTCGAGTTGGGTGCCGTGCTCGATGCAGTCGACACCGCCTTCGACCCCGGCGCGGGCGCCGGCGAGGACGGTGGCGTGGGCGGTGACGGTCGTACCGCGGGCGTGGGCGGTGGCGACGGCCTTGCCGACCTCGTCCGCGGTCCAGGGGCACGCGTCACGATCCGGCCCGTCCAGATACAGCTTCACCAGATCGGCCCCGTCGTCGATCTGGGTCTCCACCGCCGCGACGAGCGCGTCGGCGTCTTCGGCCTGGATCATGACGTCCAGCATGCCGGTGGCGGCGATCCATGTTCCTGCTGCCCGCACGTAGGGCCGGTCGCTCCGGCCCCGCCACGCGTCGCGCACCTCGAGTGCCAGCGCCCGGTCGTCGCGGCGGGGCGATCCGACATCACGGAACCATCGAATCCCGGCCGCCATGGCCATCTGGCCGTTGTCCTCTGCCACCCTGCGCAGCTCGTCCGTGGCGTCTTCGATCCGGTCCACCCAGTGCGAGCCTCCTGGCAGCACAGTGTGGCTGTGGGCGTCGACCAATCCCGGGACGATGCAGGCGCCACCGGCGTCGATCTCGCGAGCGCCGGCCACCCGCTCGGGCGCGTCTGCGTCGTCCCCGAGATAGCTGATCCGACCATCGACCTCGATCAAGGTCTGCTCGAGCAGCAGCTCCGGCCCCGTCCCGTCGGCGAGGGCCGCATGGCGGTAGACCGTCGGCATGGGCGGGACGCTAGCCGGGACGCGGTTGCCGTCAGTGGCCTGCGGCGCAGGCCTCGCACACGCCGCGCACACTCAACTCCACCTGGCTGGCGACGAAACCATGCCCGGAGTCGAGGTGGGTGCGGATCTGCTCGACGAGGTCCCCGGCGTGATGGTCGACCCCGCCGCAGCGGTCGCAGACGAGATGGAAATGATCGTCGGGATGGGCGAGCTCCCAGCGGGCGGCCGTGCTGTCGGCTCCCAGGCTGGATTCCCGTGCGATGCCCATCTCACCGAACAACGCCAGCGCCCGGTACACCGACGCCCGGTTGACGCCGGCGTCGATGCGGTGCGTCGCCGCGGTGACCTCTTCGGCGGTCAGGTGGCCGTCGGCTGCGGCCAGCACGCCCCACACGAGCTCGCGGGGTCGCGTCATGCGATGACCGTGCCGCTTGAGGGCCGTGGCCAGCTCCTCGCGACCGGTCGGCGTCGGATCGTGGGTTGCCTGCATGCGCCGCATGCTATTGCGACTCAGTCGCAATAGCGAGTAGGGTGCCGGAAACGGATCGATCGGAGAGAGAACGTGCATGCCCCCGACGGATTCTTGACGGCCGGCACCGCCATCGCCACCGGCGCCATCAGCGCCGGGACGCTCGGCGTGGCGCTCCGCCAGACGACCGACCGCATCAAGGACTCCCAGATTCCGCTGGCCGGGTTGGCGGCCGCCTTCATCTTCGCCGCCCAGATGTTCAACTTCCCGGTGGCGGCCGGCACGACCGGCCACCTGATCGGCGGCGCACTGGCCGCCATCCTGCTCGGCCCCCGCATGGGGGCCCTGGTGGTCTCGATCGTCGTGGTGGTCCAGGCGCTGGCATTTGCCGACGGTGGCCTGACCGCCCTCGGCTACAACACCCTGAACATGGCCATCGTCCCCGCCTTCGGCGGGTACGCCGTGTTCCTCCTGTTCCGCAAGCTGCTCCCGGCCAACGCGGCCGGCGTCGTCGGGGCCACCGCCATGGCGGCCCTCGTGAGCGTCGTCTTCGCGGCGGTCGCCTTCTCCATCGAGTGGCTCTTCGGCGCCAGCGCTCCAGTGGCGTTCGATCGGGTCTTCGGGGCGATGATCGGCGTCCACGCCCTCATCGGCATCGGTGAGGCGGTCATCAGTGCGATGGCGGTGGGAGCGGTGCTCGCCGCACGTCCTGACCTCGTGTACGGCGCCTCCGATCTGAGCCGCTCGGAGCTGTCGGGCGGGACCCGGGTATCACGAAGGGTCTTCGTGGCGGGCGGCTTGTTCGTGGCTTTGCTGTTCGCGGCGGTGGTGAGCCAGTTCGCCGTCGACGCCCCGGACGGCCTCGAGCGTGTGGCCATCGACGAGGGATTCGCCGAGCAGGGGACCGATTCGGCGGTGGCCGGATCGTGGTTCTCCGACTATGCGACCGCCGGGATCGAGAACGAGGGCTTGAGCCTGGCCATCGCCGGCATCGCCGGCACCATCGTGGCCCTGGCGGTGGGCCTCGGCCTGTTCGCCGCCATGCGTCGTCGTCGAGCGCCGACCGCGAGCTGATCCGTGGGCGCCGGCCACGCTCACGCGCTCTACATCCACGAGCACAGCCCGGTCCACCGGCTGGCGCCGGAGGTCAAGCTCGTGACGGCACTCACCATCGTGGCCTCCGTGGCGCTCACGCCGCGGGAGGCCGTGTGGGCGTTCGCCGTCCATGCGACGGTGGTGGGGGGCATCGTGGCGGTCAGCCGGGTGCCGGTGTCGTTCGTGGCGACCCGCCTCGTGGCTGTGTTCCCCTTCATCCTGTTCGCGGTGTTCATCCCCTTCGTGGCATCGGGGGAGCGGATCGAGGTCCTGGGGGTGGCCATGTCCCGTGACGGTCTGTGGGCCTCCTGGAACATCTTCGCCAAGGCGACGCTGGGCGCCACGGTGAGCATCACGCTCGCCGCCACCACCGAGGTGCCGGAGATGCTCCGGGGGCTGGGCATCCTCCGGGTCCCGAGCCTGATCACCGCCATCGCCGGATTCATGATGCGGTACCTGGAGCTGATCTCCGGCGAGCTGTCTCGCATGCGGCGGGCCATGACCGCCCGGGGGTACGACCCTCGCTGGCTGTGGCAGGCGCGGCCGATCGCCACGTCGGCCGGCGCCATGTTCATCCGCTCCTACGAGCGCGGCGAGCGGGTGCACGCGGCGATGCTGGCGAGGGGGTACGACGGCACGATGCCCGAGCTCAACCCCCGGAGGGCGACGGCTCCCGAATGGGTCAGAGGTGCCATCCCGGCAGCCGTGGCGATCGCAGTGCTCATCGTGGCCGTGGTGATCACGTGAGTGCGCTGGCGCTCGGGGTTTCCGGGCTGGTCTTCACCTATCCCGATGGCCGGCGGGCGCTCGACCATGTCGACCTCGAGGTCCGCCCCGGCGAACGGGTGGCGTTGCTCGGGCCGAACGGCGCCGGCAAGACGACGCTGGCCCTGCATCTCAACGGCATTCACCGAGCCGACGAGGGGACGGTCCGGGTCGGGGACGTCGAGCTCACGGACGAGACCGTGGGCGAGATCCGCCGCCGGGTGGGTCTCGTCTTCCAGGACCCCAACGACCAGTTGTTCATGCCCACCGTGGCCGACGACGTGGCCTTCGGGCCCGCCAACCTCGGGGTGCGGGGGGACGAACTGGCCGCCCGCGTCGACGAGGCGCTGGCCGCGGTCAACGCGACCGACAGTGCCCGGCGCGCCCCGCATCATCTCAGCGGCGGTGAGCGGCGTCGGGTGGCGATCGCCACCGTGCTGGCGATGCGTCCCGACGTGATCGTCCTGGACGAGCCGGGCTCGGGCCTCGACCCGGCCGGGCGCCGCGAGCTGGTGACGACGCTGGCCTCGCTGGCGGTGACGCAGCTCATCATCACCCACGACCTGCCGATGGCACTCGAGCTGTGCCCGCGATCCGTGATCATGGACGGGGGCCGGGTGGTGGCCAGCGGGCCGACGGAGGAGCTCCTCCGCGACGCCGCGCTGCTCGCCGCCCACCGGCTGGAGCTGCCCTTCGGCTTCGGGCTCAACCCGCGCTGACCGACCTGTTAGAAACCGCCGGTGAGATGGCTGGGAAGCGCCGCCCTGTTGGCCGCCCTCGTCGCCGGGTGCGGCGGGTCCGACGACGCGCTGGTCGTCTCGGCGGCATCGTCGCTCACCGATGCCTTCACCGAGGTGGAGCGCGCCTTCGAGTCCGAGCATCCCACCGTCGACGTCCGGTTGAACCTGGCCGGCTCGGCGACGTTGCGGGAGCAGATCCTCGAGGGAGCCTCGGTGGACGTCTTCGCGTCCGCCGACGAGGCCACCATGAGAGCCGTGGCGGAGAGCTTCGGCGTGGCGGCGACCGAGTTCGCCTCCAACCAGCTCCGGCTGGCGGTGGCACCCGGCAATCCCGGTGGTGTTCGCGACCTGGCGTCGCTGGCCGATCCTGCGCTGTTCATCGGACTGTGCGCGCCCGAGGTCCCGTGTGGCGCGGTCGCCGGCCGGGTGCTGGCCGCAGCCGGCCTCCAGCCGGCCGTCGACACGCTCGAGGCGAGCGTCAGGGCCCTGGTGGTCAAGCTCGAGGCCGGTGAGCTCGACGCGGCGCTGCTGTATCACACGGACGTCCTCGCCAGCGACCTCATCGAGGGCGTCGAGGTGGACCTAGGAGCCCTCGCCGACACCAGCTACTTCATCGCCGTGCTGGGCGATCCGCCCTCGCCGTGGGCCGTCGAGTTCGTCGAGTTCGTCGGCTCGCCGGCCGGCAGGCAGATCCTGTCCCGTCACGGGTTCGGCGTGCCGTGAGCCGGCCTCGCCTCGTTCCGTGGCCGCTGCTGGTCCTCGCCGGCCTCGGTATCGCGTTCGTGGGCCTCCCGCTCCTCGGCTTGCTCCTGCGCGCCCCCTGGTCCGATCTCTGGAGGCTCCTGACCAGCGAGATCGTCGTCGAGGCGCTGCGGTTGTCGCTCGTCACCTCGGTGCTGGCCACGGCGGTCGCCACCCTGGTCGGCGTCCCCCTGGCGCTCGTGCTGGCACGGGTCGAGTTCCGGGCCAAGGCGGTCGTCCGGGGCCTGGTGTTGCTCCCACTCGTGCTGCCGCCGGTGGTTGGAGGCGCGGCTCTCCTCTTCGCGCTCGGTCGACGAGGGGTGATCGGGGAGCCGCTCGAAGCCGCCACCGGGTTGGTTCTGCCGTTCACGCTCGCCGGCGCGGTGGTGGCGGCCACCTTCGTCTCGCTGCCGTTCGTGGTGATCACGACCGAGGCGGCCCTGCGGACGCTCGATGGTCGCCACGAGGCGGCGGCAGCCTCCCTCGGGGCGCGCCCCGCCCACGCGTTGCGCAGGGTCGTGCTCCCCATGATCGGTCCCTCGTTGCTCGCCGGGGTGGCGCTCACCTGGGCGCGGGCATTCGGCGAGTTCGGGGCGACCATCACCTTCGCCGGCAACCTGCCGGGGCGCACCCAGACGTTGCCGCTGGCCGTGTTCGCCGCCCTGGAGCAGGACCGGGACGCCGCCGTCGCCATCAGCCTGCTGATGGTGGCCCTGTCGTTGGGCGTCCTGGTGGCGCTTCGCGACCGCTGGTGGCGGGCATGGTGACCGGCCGATGACCGGCGATCTCTCCGTCCGGGCGGCCGTCCGCCGCGACCCGTGGGTGCTCGACGTCCAGGTCGAGGTCTCGGCCGGCTCGACGCTGGCGATCCTCGGGCCGAACGGCGCAGGCAAGTCGACCCTCGTCGAGGCGGTCGCCGGGCTCACCCGCATCGACGCAGGACGGGTGTCCCTGGGCGATCGGGTGCTGGACGACCCGGACCGCGGCGTGTTCGTGGCGCCTCAGGACCGGCACATGGGAATCGTGTTCCAGGACCTGGTCCTGTTTCCTCACCTCACCGCCCTGGAGAACGTCGCCTTCGGGCCGCGAGCGAGAGGCGCCGAGCGGCTCGACGCCGAAGCCACCGCGGCCACCTGGCTGGCTCGCATGGGCGTCGCCGGGCGGGCAGGTGCGCGGCCGGCCGACCTCTCGGGCGGCGAGGCGCAGCGGGTGGCGCTGGCGCGGGCCTTGGCCACCGGGCCCGACGTGCTGTTGCTCGACGAGCCGCTGGCCGCCGTGGATGTCTCGGGACGCTCGACCCTGCGGCGGTTGCTGGCCGACCACCTCGCCTCGTTCGCCGGGCCGCGCATCCTCGTGACCCATGATCCTGCGGAGGCGGCATTGCTCGCCGACGAGATCGTGATCGTGGAGCAGGGTCGGGTGACCCAGCGAGGCACCGCTTCCGACATCCGGCTTCGTCCCCGATCGCCCTACGCCGCCGACCTGGCCGGCGCCAACCTCGTGATCGGTGAGGCCGATGGGCATCTGGTGTCCGTCGGCGAGCACCGGCTGACGGTCGCCGACGATCTCGTCGCCGGGCCGGTCGCATTGACCGTGCACCCCCGTGCGATCGCCCTCCACCTCGAAGCCCCGCATGGCAGCCCCCGCAACACCTGGCCGACCGTCGTCGAGCGTGTCGAGCATCACGGGGACCGTGTGCGACTCGACGTGGGCCCGCCCCTGCCGCTGACGATCGAGGTCACTCCAGGCGCTCTGGGGGCGCTGGGCATCGAGGTCGGGTCGCCGGTCTGGGTCTCGATCAAGGCGACCGAGATCGGGGTGGCCCGGATCTAGAGGCCCTCGACGGGCGGCCTACTCGTCGTCACGCCGCCCGGGTGGAGGGCCCTCGGTGGGTGGCCCTGCGAAGGCTTGCGCCTTCTCCATCCACTCGCGGCCCAGAGGTGTCGTCCGGAGGTCGGTCTCGTCGAGGTGCCGGCGCTGCACCACGACCAGGCAGAAGTCGAGGGCCGGGCCGGTCACGGACTCGACGGCGTCGTCAGGTCCGTAGGTCCACAGGGACCCGGAGGGTGCCTCCAGCACGACCCGCACTGGCTCAGCAGGAGGCGGGAGACCCCGGTTGAGGTAGCTCCAGGCGCGGGTGTTGACGCCCAGCCGGGCGATGTGCTGGAGGCGGTCGGTGGGTGTCCGCTCGAGGTCGAGGGCGTCCGCCACGTCCTGACCGTGCGCCCAGCACTCCATCACCCGAGCCGAGAGGAACGACCTCGCACCCATGTCCGGGCCGTACCAGGGGATTCGAGTGTCGTCGCCGAGGCCGATGCTCGCCTCTGCGAGCTCGGACCGGGCAGCCCGCCACGCTTCGAGCAATCCGCCCGGGTCCATCTGCCGATACGGCCCGAGGGTGAGATCGTCGAGCGAGAGGGCGCCCTCGGCCGCTCCCACCGTCTCGAAGAGGTCGGCGGCAGTCGCCCGGAAGGCGTCTGGATGACGAATGGCGTCGGCGGCGGTGCGGTCGAAGTAGGCCAGGTGGCCGATCTGATCGGCGACAGACCATCCGGGACTCGGGGTAGGCCGCCTCCACTCGGCAGGCGAGAGGGCGCTGACCATCTCGTCCAGGGACTGCTGTTCGGCGATCAGGTCCTGTCGAATGTCGGCGGCGGACGGCATCAGACCAGGCGGGCCATGCCGAAGCCGTCCCCGATCGAGACGATGACGGCCTCGGTGCGGGGATCGGCTTGGACATGTCGGGCGAAGTCTCGAAGTGCTCGGGCGTCGTGGTTGTCGCCGGGATCCACCACCGACCCGCCGTAGAACATGTTGTCGGCCACGATCAGGCCGCCCGGCGACAAACGCGGGACGATCTGGTCGTAGTAGCCGACGTAACCGCCCTTGTCGGCGTCGATGAACGCCAGGTCGATGGCCGGCTCGTCCGGGAGGGCGGCCAGGGTGTCGGCAGCCGGCGCGATGACGAGATCGATGCGATCGGCGACCCCGTCCGCCTCCCAGTAGCGGCGGGCGGTCGCCGTGTACTCCTCGCTCACGTCGCAGCACAGGAGGCGGCCTCCGTCGGGAAGCGCCCGGGCCATCAGCATCGCCGACAATCCGGTGAAGGTGCCCACCTCCACCACGAACTGCGCCTTGGTGAGCCCGATCAGGAACGCGAGGAACATCGCCTGATCGATGCCCAGCTGCATCGATCGCACCCGCCCCATCGCCGCCGTCTCGTCGATCAGCGCCTGGGCGTGGGCGTCGATCGGTGGGTTGTGGTCCAGGATGTACGCGTACAGCTCGTCGGACAGGTGCTCGTTCTGGCTCATGGGGCAACGCTACTTGGAGCGTTCGCCGTCGCCGACGGCGAACGCTCGTACCGAGTACTGAGTACTGAGTACCAAGTACCGGTCCAGCCGCGAGACTGGGACGCATGACCCGCATCGCTGTCACCCTGGGCGACATCACCACCATGGTGGTGGACGCCATCGTCAACGCGGCCAACGCCGAGCTGCGAGGCGGGGGCGGGGTCGACGGGGCCATCCATGCGGCCGGGGGCCCGGCGATCCTGGAGGCCTGCCGTGCCATCGTCGCCGAGCGGGGGCCGCTGGCCCCGGGGGAGGCGGTCATCACCGGAGCCGGCCAGCTCCCGGCCGACCATGTGATCCACACCGTCGGCCCGATCTGGGGAGCCGAGCCTCCCGAGGTCCAGGATCAGCAGCTGGCGAGCTGCTACACCACGTCGCTGGTGCTGGCCGACGCTCACGAGGCCAGGTCGGTCGCCTTCCCGAACATCAGCACCGGCGTGTACGGGTACCCCAAGGACCGCGCCGCCGCCGTGGCGGTCGCTGCGGTGCGCGAGTACCTCACGGGACCGAGCAACGTCACCGGTGTCACCTTCGTGTGCTTCGACGAGGAGAATCACGCCCTCTACGAGGAGCTGCTCGGCGCCTGACCGATGAGGGCTACCGGGGGCCCGGAACTACCATCGATCTCGATGCACTCCGCCGACATGGTCGTGATCGGGGCGGGCCCGGCCGGTGCCGCCACCGCCATTCGAGCCGCCCGACAGGGCGTCAAAGTGGTCGTGTTCGACAAAGCGCCGTACGGCCGGGACAAGGTGTGCGGAGACGGGCTCACGCCGCGCGCCGTCGGCGCCTTGAACGAGCTCGACATCGACATGAGCGATGCCCACCGGATCGTCGGGCTGCGGATGATCGCCAACAAGACCTCTCGTGAGCTCGACTGGCCCTCGACCAGCAGATTCCCTGGCCACGGCGCCGTGTGGCCGCGCCGGCGCCTCGACGCCTCGTTGATCGACGCCGCCAACGCCGCCGGCGCCGACATCCGCTGGAAGACCGAGGCGATCCCGGTCCTCGAGGGCGACCGGGTCGTGGGAGTGGAGGCCGACGGCGAGCGCTGGGATGCCGACCTGGTGGTCGCCGCCACCGGGGCGCCCGGCAAGGTGGCCCGCATGCTCGGGGCCGGTCGCGTGGAGCAGGAGCCCTACGGGCTGGCGATCCGCAGCTATGTGGAGTCGCCACGCCACGCCGACCGGCATCTGGAGGCGTGCTTGACCATGCGGGATGCCGAAGGCCGATCGGTGCCCGGCTACGGCTGGATGTTCCCGGCCGGCGACGGCACGGTCAACATCGGCGTCGGCGCCCTCTCGACCATGAAGGGCTTCAAGAAGCTGAACCTCAATTCGCTGATCGACGTGTACTACGACCAGGTCAAGGAGTCGTGGGGACTCGGCCCGTACCTCGAGAAGCCCCGTGCCTGGCGGCTGCCCATGAGCGCCCAGCGGCGTCATGGCCCCGGGTGGGTGGCGGTGGGCGACGCCGCCGGCCTGATCAACCCGATGAACGGGGAGGGCATCGACTACGGCCTCGAGTCGGGCATGCTGGCCGCCGATCTGTTCGTCCATGACCCGGCTTCGGCGCCGGCCCGATACGACCAGCTGGTCGGGGAGCGCTTCGACAGCTTCCTCCGGACCGGCAGGAGATTCTCGTTCCTGATCGGCCACCCGCCGATCCTCAACGCCGGGTTGCGACTGGCGGTCGGTACTCAGGCCATCGCCACCATCACGCTGAAGGTCATGGGCAACCTCGTCGACTCGGAGACGCCGGGCGCCGCCGGGAAGGTGCTGACGGTCGCCGACAAGCTGCTGGCCTGGGCCGAGCCCATCCTCCGGCGAACCCGCGCCGGGGGCTGAGGGCAGGCTTCGCCCTTTCTCTGTTGGGCGAGCCGAAGGTACCCTGTTAGGTGACATGAACACCTCATCTTCGGCCGACGGGTCGTCGGCCACCGGCCATCTCGTCGTCGACTCCATCGACAAGGCCTTCGGGGCGACGGTGGCCGTCCGTGACGCCTCTTTCACGGTCCCGCGCGG
>JBPEXB010000189.1:0-2188 GCA_052032125.1 Acidimicrobiia bacterium | reverse complement strand
AGGCCCCGCGGGGCCTCCTCTCGCGTGGTGCACTAGTCCCCCTGGGCGGATCCAGGATGCTTCGCGAGCTGCCCTCCCGCGTGCCGATACCTGTGAGGACGAGTTCAAAGGGCAGTAGATGATCTCCACAACCCGATCGCACCTCGACACCCACGAGGTTGCCATCCAACGGATCGGCGCCGGCCTGCTGCGGCGGACCTGTCTGGAGTGCCGCCACGTCGGTGTCGGTGACGACGC
Source organism: Acidimicrobiia bacterium (assembly GCA_052032125.1). GTDB lineage: Bacteria > Actinomycetota > Acidimicrobiia > Spongiisociales > Spongiisociaceae > JBPEXB01. The sequence continues at coordinate 1,951 of JBPEXB010000189.1, read as the reverse complement.
AGGCCGATCGACGGTGTCGGGCACCGTGCCCGAGTGGATGCAGGCGGCCGCCGAGCGGTTCGCCACCCCTGACCGAGTCGCGTAGACAGAGCCACTCACACTCCGTCTCCGAAGGGCCGGCCTGCGGGCCGGCCCGCTCGCGTAGTAGGTTCGACCGATGGTCGGATGGGTGATCACCATCGTCGGGATCCTGGCCACGCTCGGGATGGCATTCGGGATCGTCAACCTCATCAAGCCGATCCCTCGCCTCGGCATCCCCGATCGCCCCTGGGCGGCCGCCGTGGTCGCCATGTGCTACCTCGTGCTGGTTGTCGCCTCGATTCTCTTCCCGTCCGATTTCACCTGGCCCTGGAACCGTTGAGCCGACCGAACCGTTCTCCGTCCGAGGGAGGCGCCCTCGGACGCCGCAGTGCCGGACCTATCGGAGAGCGGGATCTAACCTCGGCACGCGCCGGGACGGCGCCTGAACACGCTGCACGAAGGTGAACACGCGGCCACATGTCAGCTCCGGAGACACCAGCTCGCCGATCGCCCTTCGTGGCCGCGCTGCTGTCGGCGCTCGTGCCCGGCGCCGGTCAGTGGTACGCCGGTCATCAGCGCCGGGCCATCGCCGTCTTCGCTCCCACCGTGGCCCTGGTCCTCGTCGGCGCCGTGATCCGCTCGTCAGCCACCACCACCGACGTGCTCTCGACGCTCGTGCAACCGAAGAACCTCTGGGCGCTGCTGGTCGGCAACGCCGTCGTGCTGATCTGGCGACTCTTCGCCGTCGTCGACGCCGCCATGCTTCTCGGCTCGTTCCGGGGCGCGGCGGTGGCGGTGTGGACCGGGCTCATCGCGCTGGCGCTGGTGGTCGCCGCCCCCCACGTCCTGGCCGCCGTCTACAGCGTGCGGGGCATCTCGGTGCTCGAGAACGTCTTCGCCGAGGACGAACCGGTGGTGGCGGCACCGGCGACCACGACCACGACGGTTCCGACCAACGGTGAGGACCCGGAGCCCGAAGAGGACGACCACGACCACCCGGTCACCATCGAGCGCGACCGCGACGACCGGGTGACGGTCGAGTACCGCACCGTCGGTCTCATCTTCCGTGAGGGCGTGGGCGATCCCGACGCCATCGCCATCCGCCGGGACCTGCGCGCCGAGGCGCCGGCGGCGCCGTTCGCCGACCTGGGTTCGCGAGTCGACGAGAACCGCATCACGATCCTGCTGGCCGGGGGCGACCGCGGCCCAGGTCGCGACGGCCTCCGCACCGACACGATGATCGTGGCCACCATCGACATCACCACCGGCCAGGCCGCACTCTTCGGCCTGCCCCGCAACTACAAGCGGGTGCCACTGCCCGACGAGTTCCGCCATCGGTTCGACGACCTCGCCGAGCGCGAGTGGGAGTGGGAGGCGGACCTCGACGAGGACGGCTTCCCGGACGACTGGGTGGACGAGGACGGCGACGAGATCCCCGACCAGCCCGAGATCCACTGCCACTGCTTCGCCGACCTCCTCAACCACCTGCACGGCGACGCCACGGGGGAATTGGGTGATCTCTATCCCAATTCGAAGGACGTCGGGATGGACGCCTTGGCCGACACCCTCGGGAACATGATCGGGCTGCCCATCGACTACTGGATGCTGGTGGACATGCGTGGCTTCGTGCGGTTGATCGACGCCATGGGCGGCGTCGACGTGTGGGTGAACGACCCGCTCCATGTCGGTGTGTCCCCGTCCGAAGAGGGCCTGCCCACGGCCATCGTCAACGTGCAGCCGGGCATGAACCACCTCACCGGCAGCGAGGCGCTGGCCTACGTGCGGTGGCGGCGCGGCAGCTCCGACTACGCCCGCATGCAGCGCCAGCGCTGCCTCATCCGCTCGGTGGTCGCCGAGGCCGATCCGATCACGATGCTGCGGTCGTTCACCTCGATCGCCGACGCCATCGAAGACTCGGTGGTGACCAACA
>JBPEXB010000188.1:0-5604 GCA_052032125.1 Acidimicrobiia bacterium | reverse complement strand
CGAGTGGCGGATCGCATTGCGCAGGGCCTCGGAGACGATCGCCACGACGTCCGAGGCGACGCTGGGGCGAGGCGGGCGCCGTTCGTCGAGTTTCAGTTCGACGTGGATGTCGTCGGCCCCCATCTGCTGGACGGTGTCTTTGACGGCTTCGGTGAGGCTGGGTTGGTTCTCCTGCCGCAGGTCGGCGACGGTGGCCCTGATCTCCTCGACCAAGCCACCCACCGAGTTGCGCAGATGCTGGAGGTGGCTCGACATCGAGGGCTCGGCCGGGTTCTGGAGGATGGCCAGGTCGACGGCGAGGCCCAAGGAGGCGAGCGAGGGGCCGATCTCGTCGTGGAGCTCGCGGGCCAGGCGGGCTCGCTCCTCGCGGATCGCCCGGCGGGCGATGTCCTGGAGCAGTTGCACGTTGGCGAAGGCCAGCGCCACGGGCCGCAGGGAGTCCTCGGCCAGCTCGAGATCGTCTTTGGAGAGCGGTTCGTCGGTCGTGACCATCACCAGGCCGACCTCGCGATCGCCGACCCGCAACGGGATGTTGCTCTTGGCGTCGTCGGGGCTCTCGGTGCCGCGACGGGCGACGATCACCGGGCCCTGGTCGGACGCCAGTGCCGTCACGCCCGAGTTGATCGGCAGGATCCGGGTCAGGCCGTCGAGGGCCGCGTCGCCGACCTCGATCGGATTGAGCTCCCGCGAGTCGGCCAGCGTGGACAGCCGGGTCAGCAGGTCGTTGGCGTGCTCCAGCCGGCTGAGGCGCAGCTTGGCTTCCTCGAACGCCTGGGCGGAGGCGCTGGCCCGCAGGCGCTCGGCGACCAGCAGGCGTCGGGCCTGGGCGAACGTCAGGCCGACCAGGATGTAGAGCCCGAGCCCGAGGCCCAACTGGGTCTCGCCGGTCCCCGTCTCGATCGGAATCGACTGCACCAACAGCAAGGAAGCGGTGAAGGCCGACGTGGCAAGCCCGATGCGGAAGGTGCCGAAGAACGCACCGAAGATGACCGGCGTGAACGACATGAGCACATAGGGGCTCTCGACGGCACCGGTCAGCCCGACGGCGGTCATCACCAGCGCCGAGCCGATGAGAGCAACGCTCTCGACCACCAGACGGCGACGTTCCATCAGGAAGCGACCCGGGATCACCGAAAGGCTGACGACGAAGACCCCGGCGGCTCCGAGCGCCAAGTAGGTGCTCGGGTCGATGTCGTTCGGGAAGCCGGGATCCGAGTCGAACGTCCGCCAGACGCCGAACGCGAACGTGATCCAGGCCACCGCCTTGATGATCTGATCGAAGCGGTGTTCCCAGCGGTTGGTCTGCAGGAACATGTGTCCTCCAAGGCTATCGTCGGCGGCCGATGACGCAACGACTCATGGTGATCAGCGGAGGCATCGGATCCGGGAAATCGGCCGTCGGGGCGTCGCTGGCACGCAGGGGAGTGGGCGTCATCGACGCGGACGCCGTGGGCCACCGGGTGTTGGAGCCCGACCATCCCTGCCACCGCCGGGTGGCAGAGCGCTGGCCGGAGGTCGTGGTGGACGGCCGGATCGATCGGAGGGCGCTCGGTCGTGTCGTGTTCGCCGACCCGGATGCCCTCGCCGAGCTCGAGTCCATCACCCATCCGGCGATTCGCGCCGAGATCCGTCGTGAGATCGAGGCGATCGAGATGCCGGCCGTGGCGGTCGAGTTGCCGTTCGTGCGCCCGTTTCTCGAGGGGGTCGACCTCCGCCTGGTCGTGGACGCTCCCGACGACGTGCGGCGATCTCGGCTGCGAGAGCGCGGCATGCAGGAGGACGAGATCGAGGCCCGCACGGCGGCCCAGCCATCGAGGGACGAGTGGCTGGCGTCCGCAGACGTGGTCGTCGACAACGGCGGTGATCTCGACGACCTCGAAGCCGAGATCGACCGAGTGGTCGCCCTACTTGTTGTGCGGGGGGACCCCGACGCGCCCTGATTCCGTGTCACACCCCCTCGATAGACTTCGCCCATGCCCGACTTCCGTGTCCATTCCGAGTTCGATCCGGCCGGTGATCAGCCGGCGGCCATCGAGGCGTTGGCCGAGGGCATCGAGCGCGGGGAGCGGTTTCAGACCCTTCTCGGCATCACCGGCTCCGGGAAGTCGGCGACCATCGCCTGGACCATCGAGCAGGTGCAGCGACCCGCTCTGGTGATCGCCCCCAACAAGGCCCTGGCGGCCCAGCTGGCCTCCGAGTTCCGGCAGTTCTTCCCCGAGAACCGGGTCGAGTACTTCGTGTCGTACTACGACTACTACCAGCCCGAGGCGTACATGCCGCAGACCGACACGTACATCGAGAAGGACGCCACGGTCAACGACGAGATCGACCGGCTGCGCCACGCGGCCACATCGTCGTTGTTGTTCCGGGACGACGTGATCATCGTCGCCAGCGTCTCCTGCATCTACGGCCTCGGCTCGCCCGAGCAGTACCGGGGCCAGCTGCTCCGGCTCATCAAGGGCGTCGAGCACCCGCTCGACCACGCCATTCGCCGCCTCGTCGACATCCAGTACGAGCGCAACGAAGTCAACCTCGTGCGCGGCAAGTTCCGGGTGCGCGGCGACACGCTCGAGGTCCATCCCGCCTACGACGAGACGATCATCCGGGTCGAGTACTTCGGCGACGAGGTCGAGCGCATCCTGCGGATGAACCCGGTCACCGGCGAGGTGATCGAGGAGCTTCCCGAGGCCTTCATCTTCCCGGCCACGCACTACGCCGCCACCCGGGAGCGCATGGAGATCGCCATGCAGGGCATCGAGGCCGAGTTGCACGAGCGGCTGGCCGAGCTCGAGTCGGCCGGCAAGCTGCTGGAGGCGCAACGCCTGCGGATGCGCACCGCCTACGACCTCGAGATGATCCGCGAGGTCGGGTTTTGCTCTGGCATCGAGAACTACAGCCGCCACATCGACGGACGCGAGCCAGGCGAAGCGCCCTACACGCTCATCGACTATTTCCCGGACGACTTCATCACGATCCTGGACGAGAGCCACGTCGCCATCCCGCAGCTCAACGGGCAGTACGAAGGCGACCGCAGCCGCAAAGACGTGCTCGTCGAGCACGGGTTCCGGCTGCCCTCGGCCATCGACAACCGACCCCTTCGTTTCGACGAGTGGCTCGACAAGACCGGCCAGGTCGTCTTCATGTCCGCCACCCCGGGCCCCTACGAACGCCAGGAGTCGACCAACGTCGTCGAGCAGATCGTGCGTCCGACCGGCCTGGTCGACCCCGAGGTGATCGTGCGGCCGACCAAGGGCCAGATCGACGACCTCCTCGAGGAGATCCGATCACGGGCGCTGCTCGATCAGCGAGTGCTCGTCACCACGCTGACCAAGAAGATGGCCGAGGACCTCACCGACTACCTGCTCGAGATGGGCGTCAGGGCGCGCTACCTGCACTCGGAGATCGACACGCTCGAGCGTGTCCAGTTGCTTCGCGAGCTGCGGCTGGGCGACTACGACGTGCTGGTGGGCATCAACCTGCTGCGAGAGGGCCTCGACCTGCCCGAAGTCTCACTGGTGGCGATCCTCGATGCCGACAAGGAAGGCTTCTTGCGGTCCGAGACGAGCCTGATCCAGATCATCGGACGGGCGGCCCGCAACGTGGACGGCCAGGTCGTGATGTACGCCGACGAGGTGACCGACTCGATGCGAGCCGCCCTCAACGAGACCAACCGGCGCCGCGGCCTGCAGCTCAAGTACAACGAGGCGAACGGCATCGATCCTCAGACGATCCGCAAGAAGGTGTCGGACATCCTCGAGCTGATCTCGTCGGGCGAGGCGCCTTCGACGGAGCGGCGCCGGCGGGAGGTCGCCCAGCGGGCGCCGCTCGACTTGGGCGGCGACGACCTGCGCCGGCTCATCCAGAGCCTCGAGGACGAGATGCGCGAGGCGGCCAAGGAGCTGCGGTTCGAGTACGCCGCCCGCTTGCGCGACGAGGTCGCCGAGCTCAAACGCGAGATGCGGGAGCTGACCGAAGCCACCGGCTGATCGGCAGGCACCGGTCGTTCGCGCTCCCTGGAACGGCACAGGGCGGCGGGCATACTGGTGGGCATGCAGGTCCGCTCCACCTCGACGCCGGCGCTGCTGCGCGGCCTTCCCCGACACGTGTGGTGGGTGGCAGCGGCCTTCGGGGTGGTGTACGGAGTCGCCGCCATCCTGCGGGTCCACACGTTCCAGGCGAGCTACTTCGATCTCGGGTTCATGCTGGACGGCCTCGAGCATCTGGCGGCGGGCCGTCCCAATGCGGTGATCGAACCCGCCGGCTGGTCACTCTTCGAGGACCACTTCTCGCCGGTGCTGTTCGTGTTCGCCCCGCTGGCGGTGCTGCCAGGGGCCGCCTACGTCCTGGTGCTCGCCCAGGCGCTCCTGGTGGCGCTGGCGATCGCCCTCGTCGGCGGCCTGCTCCAGGCAAGCTCGCTCTCTCCGCAGAGCCGGCAGCTGGCCTTCGCCGCCTTCGTGGTGGTTCCCGGGCTCGGGTATGCCGTGCTCTTCGACTTCCACCCGACGGTGGCGGCGCTGCCCCTGGCGGTGGTGATGGTGCGGGGTCTGGTCGAGTCGGTGGACGCATGGCTCGTGGTCGGCGGCGCAGGGCTGGCTCTGGTGCGCGAGGACATGGCGGTGCTGGTGGTGCTCATGACGATCGCGTACGGCGCTCGCCGGCGAGCGGTCCTCATCCCGGGTGGCGTGGCCGCAGCGGCGCTCGTGCTGTGGCGAATGACGGCCGGCGGGCCGCAGTACTTCAGTGAAGCCTCGTACTCGTATGTCTCCTTCAGCGATCCGCTCGGCACGGTGGGGGGCGCGATGGAAGCGTTGTGGGCGGAAGGCCTGGTGGTGTTCCTGGTCGTCGTGCTGGCGTTGCCGTGGGCGATGCTGCGGGGATGGTCCGCCCGTCCGTTGGTGGTCGGGGCCATCTTCTACACGCCCCTGCTTCTCTCGGCGCTGTTCAACACCAAGTCGGTGGGGTTCCACTACTACGTGCTGGCAGGCCTGTTTGCTACCTGGTCGCTGGTCGAAGGCCGTCCGGTCGACCTGAGCGACAGGAGAACCGCGGCCGCCGTGGCCCTGCTCGTCGTCACCGCGGTGATCGGGCCGCTGGGCACCGGCTCGGCGGCGCCACCCGTCGAGACCGTCTTGGAGGCCGCCCGCCCGCTGCTCACCGACGGTGCGGCAGTGGCTGCGTCGCATGCCGCGCTCGACTGCCTCGATCCTGCCCAGCCGACCTCGATGACCTCGTCGTTGACCATGCTGACCGACATCGACGTGGTGCGGGCCTACCCGAGCCCCTTCGCCCCGATCCTGGCCGCTCGTGGGGTCGATGTGGAAGCCGAGGTCGCCCCGGTCCCGGGCCCGCCGATCGAGGTCGTCGTGCTGGACGACGACGAGGTCAACTCGACCTCGGACGTCCCGTTCCCGGTGTCCGCCCGGGTGGGATCCCTCACGATCTACACCGACTCGCTCGCCCCGGCTGTCAGTGCCTGCCTCGGTTCCATCGACGCCGCCGGGGTTCCTCGAGGCGCCCTGGCGGGTGCCGAAGTCGCAGGGGGAGGTCAACGGTGAGTGCCCGCCGGGGTGCATCTGCGCGCGAGGCGGTGACCTCGGAAGCCGT
>JBPEXB010000187.1:0-10689 GCA_052032125.1 Acidimicrobiia bacterium | reverse complement strand
GTTGCGGCCTCGTGAGCCGGGATGAGCCGGATTGCCCTCGAACTTGCGGATCTCGCCCGACTCGTGGTCGATGTAGGCGAGGAGGCCACAGGCCGACTCGCAGTTGAAGCAGGTGGTCGGTACCAGTCGGTACGTGTGCTTGACCCGTTCGGGCCAGGCCCGGGCGTCGTATTCCTCCCAGGCGTCCCACTGCTCGTGCGGCGGGTAGTTCGTCAGGCCGCTCGGGAGCAGCCTCGGGATGTCGACCGTCATCGTTCCTGCCTCATGAGAGTGGGACCGCCTGACCGGCCCTGACCATGGCGTCGTCGGCGAACCAGATGCCCGCCATCGCCCCCAGGCCTCCCAGCACGGCCAGGAGGTCCTGGCCGGTGGCGAGACCGGCGACGCCGAGCGCGATCGGCGCAGCGACACCGACGAGTTGCCCGCCGACCCACCATTCGCGGGCGAAGTGACCGCGAGTCATGTGGTGCATGGCGGCTTCGATGTTGCGGGTGGGATGGCGACTCGACAACTCGGCGAGGGCGATCAGGCCGAGCGCGATGGCGCCGGCCACCATCGTCCAGACGAACGCCTCGAAGCCGTCCGGGCTGAAAGTGCTGTCGAGCCGGACCTCCGCCGGCGCCTCGGTATAGGCGTAGATCATCGTGGAGAACAGGGTGGCGGCCGCCCCACCGGCGGCGAACGCCCCGGCCAGCATGTGCCAGAGCAGGGTCGGGCTCTGCCACAGGTCCCGGGCCTCCGCCTGGCCGAAGAGGAATGCCGTGTAGCCGGCGACGGCCAGCGCCAGCGGCACGCCGATCCAGAGCAGCACGACGATCAGGTCGTCGGCCGCCAGCAGGCCGGCCACGAACCACACGGCCAGGAGCAGCGCATAGGCGCCCAGGATCCACGCCCCTCGCACCAGCCACGAGCCGGGGTTGCCCTTGGTGAGGAGGTAGTAGAAGCGGTCGGGTCGCTTGAGATCAGCGACGAGTAGGTACCCGGTCAGCGCCAGGAACACGCCCGCCACCAGCGGTGTGCCCCAGCGGGCCCAGCTGGTGTTCATGTTGGCGTCGAGCAGGAAGGCGATCGCCAGAGCCAGCACCAGGCCGGCCGAGATGCCCTTGGTCAGGAAGTAGCTCGACACCCGCCATCCCCACGGTGCCGGATGGTCGGTGTTGTACGTGACTCGCGGCGGGGACGAGGCGGAGTGGGCCACCGTGGGCGGGCCGCCTCGCTTGGCTCCGTTGGTCGAAGGCGTGAGATCGACCGCCATCCAGTTGGTGCCCGGCTCGGTGTCCCGCCAGATTCCTCCGCCGCCGGCGAGGCTCGACGCAGCGAGGGGGTCGAGGTTGGCCTCTTCAGCGCCCTTGTACCAGAGGTTGGGCTTGGTGCCCTGCTCGAGCGAGCGCTGGCTGAGCCGATCGGTGGCGACCATCCGGGCGATCTTGGTGGTCGGATCGTCGAGGTCTCCGGAGATGATCGCCTCCTCCGGGCACACGATCACGCAGGCGGGCTCGACCCCGACCTCCACCCGGTGGGCGCAGTAGTTGCACTTCTGTGCGGTGTGCTCGTCGGGATCGATGTAGAGGGCGTCGTAGGGGCAGGCTTGCATGCACGACTTGCAGCCGATGCAGCGACTGGTGTCGAAGTCGACGATGCCGTCGGATCGTGTGTAGAGCGCCTTGGTCGGGCAGATCGCCACACAGGGCGCGTCCGTGCAATGGTTGCACCGCATGACCGAGAAGAAGCGGCTGGTGTCCGGCCAGGTGCCCTTCTCGACGTACTTGACCCAGGTCCGGTTGACGCCCAGCGGCACCTGGTGCTCGGTCTTGCACGCCACCGTGCAGGCGTGGCAACCGATGCACTTGGTCTGGTCGATCACGAACCCGTAGCGCATCAGTCCCTCACGACGCCGAGCACTGCCCGGGCAATGTAGCGGGAGGGCGAGAGCCGGCGGTGTCGCGGGTTGGGGTCACGCAGGATCAGCCCGCCACCATGCGGGGCACCACCTGGCCGTCGGCCGGGCCCCACTCGGCCTGGAAGCCGTACCGATCCCCGCGCACCATCGTGATGCGCCACTCCAGGGGCTCACCGTCGGCCTCGGTCCGGCGGGTGATCTGCAGCACCGGCTCACCGGCATCGAGATCGAGGTACTCGGCGTGAGCAGCGTCCGGAACGACCGGGGCGATCATCTCCCGGCCCGATGCGGGGACCAGACCGCAGTGTCGGCGCAGTTCGAGGTAGAGCGCCGTGTGGCCGAAGTCGACCCCGGCGAGTGGCTCCACCCGGGCCGCCGGCATCCACACCCGGTCGTGAGCGAGCGGCTCTCCGTCCGCCAGACGCACGCGCTCGAGGTAGAACAACTCCGTCTCCTCATGGAGGTCGAGCGCCTCGGCGGCGATGGGGTCGAGCCGCACCTCCTGGGCCAGCACCACGGAATCCTGCTGGGCTCCGGTGGCTTCGATGCTCTCGAACAAGGAGTACACGGTCCCGAGCGGCTGCACGAAGATGCCCCGCTCGACCCACGAACCGCGCCCGGGACGCCGGGTGACCGTGCCAGTCGCCTGGAGCTCGCGTACCGCTTCGCGGACGGTGTGGCGGCTCACGTCGTACATCTCCATGAGCTCACGGTCGGTGGGGAACCGTTCCTCGAACTCGCCGCGGCGCACGCGATCACGAAGATCGTCCAGCACGGTGCGCCACAGCGGTGTCACCTTGGTCACGCGGCCCCTTTCCAGTTGACGGCACCCTAGAACGTCCGTATTGTCCGGACAAATGATCCCCTGAGGAAGGTGGCACGATGGAGATCATTCCGATCCGCACGGCGAGCCTCGGCGACTCGACGTACCTCCTGTTCGATGGCGACGACGTGCTCGTGATCGATCCCCAGCGGGACCTCGGCCGATTCATGGCGATCATCGACGAGCGCGGCGCTCAGGTCACACATGTGCTCGAGACGCACATGCACAACGACTACATCTCCGGCGGACGCGACCTCGCCCGCCGCACCGGCGCCGATCTGGTGATGCCCGCCGCCTCGGGGGCGACGTTCGCCTTCGTGCCCGCCTTCAACCGCGAGGTGATCGAGACCCCGGGCGGGCTGACCATCACCCCGCTGCACACGCCCGGACACACGCTCGCCCACACCAGCTACGTCGTGAGCCGAGCCGGCGAGCCGGACGCCGCCTTCACCGGTGGCTCGCTCCTGGTCGGCGCTGCCGGACGGTCGGATTTGTTGGGCGAGCCGCTCGCCCGCCAGCTCGCGGTGCTCCAGTTCGGCTCGCTCCAGCGGCTGGCCGAGCTCTCCGACGAGACCGGCGTCTATCCGACCCACGGGGAAGGGTCGTTCTGCACGGCTTCGGGAGCGGGCCGCAGCACGTCGACCATCGGGCTGGAGAAGGCGGAGAACCCGCTGTACCGCTTCGAGGATGCCGACGCCTTCGCCGAGGACCAGCTGGCCGGGTTGGTGCCGTACCCGAGGTACTACCAGTACATGGGCCCGATCAACCGCAGCGAGCCCACGGCGACCGCCATCGAGGCACTTCCCGAGATGAGCCCGACCGACGTGGAGCAGCACCTCGCAGAGGGCGGCAGCGTGCTCGACGGCCGCGACCGCAGCGCTTTCGCAGCCGGTCACGTGCAGGGCAGCGTCGGCATCGAGATCGGGACCTCGTTCGCACCCTGGGCCGGCTGGCTGTTGCCCTTCGACACGCCGATCGCCCTCGTGCTGGATCCGGGCCAGGACGCCGTGGATGCCGCCACCGAGCTCGCTCGCGTGGGGCTCGATCGAGTGGTCGGCGTCATGCGGGGGATCGACGACTGGGTCGACAGCGGTCGCGAGGTGGCGACGTTCGAGACCGCCAGCAGCGCCGATCTCGGCGCAGCCATGGCCCGTGACGAGTCGATCCAGGTGCTGGACGTGCGCGACCCGCTCGAGTGGAGTGCCGGGCATCTCGAAGGCTCGATCCACACCTACGTGCCCGACCTCCTCGACGGGCCCCCTCCGGGTGTCACCGCCGACGCCCCGCTCTGGGTCATCTGTCGCAGCGGCAACCGGGCCACCATCGCCGCCGGGGTGCTGGAGGGATACGGTCTCGATCTCGTGGTCGTGACCAAGGGAGGCGTGCCGGACCTCATATGAGCGCTGCCCCGAAGATGTCGATCGCACCGGCCGACCAGGGCAGCGCCGGAGAGGAGCGAAGCCGCCAACGATCCCAGCACTGGGAACGCATCTACGAGACGCGCTCCTCTGACTCGGTCAGCTGGTACGAGCCCGTCCCGGAACGTTCCCTCGCCCTGATCAGGCGCGCCGCCCCACAGCCGGATGATCACATTCTGGATGTGGGCGGCGGCGCCTCCACCCTCGTCGACGAGTTGGTGGCGCTCGGGTATCGGGCCCTGACCGTCCTCGACACTGCGTCGGCCGCCCTGGCGACGACCAGGTCCCGCCTCGGTCCCGACCATTCGGTCGAGCTGGTACCCGGCGACATCCTCGATCCCCCGACCCTGCCGTCCGTGGCGCTGTGGCACGACCGGGCGGTGTTCCATTTCCTGACCGATGCAGCCGAAAGAGCGCGCTATCGAGAGGTGCTCGAGGCCGCGGTGGAGCCTGGGGGCCACGTGGTCATCGCCACCTTCTCCGACCGCGGCCCTGACCACTGCAGCGGGCTGCCCGTGCAGCGCTACTCACCTGACCAGTTGGCTGCGGAGTTCGCGGACCTTGACCTCGTCGAGGCGACCCGGCACCAGCACGTCACACCCGCCGGGCACCTCCAGGATTTCACCTATGGTCTCTTCCTCCACCGGGGCGTTCAACGTGGATCCACATCGGGAGGCACACATGGTTGACCTCATCACGGGGCCCTGGTCCCCGGTCGTCTCGGGAGCGCTGATCGGGCTGATGGTCCCGGCGCTCTACCTGGTCGTCGGGCGGCGGTTCGGCGTGTCGTCGAGCCTCCGCCATCTGGGCGCCATGTGCCTGCCGAAGAGCAAGGTCGACTACCTGCGACTGCACAGCTGGCAGGAGCACAGCTGGAACCTCGTGTTCATCGGCGGCCTGTTGATCGGGGCCTTCCTCGGCTGGCAGTTCCTGAGCGAGACACCGCTCGACATCCTGCCGGCCAGCGCCCAGACCACCGGCGGGGTCGGACGTCTCTTCTTCGGAGGCGCCCTGGTCGGTTTCGGCACGAGGTATGCGGGTGGATGCACGTCTGGCCACACGATCAGCGGCATCGCCAGCCTCAACGTGCCGAGCATGGTGGCGACGGCGGCGTTCTTCGCCGGCGGCCTGATCACGACCTGGGGCCTTCAGTTCCTGTTGCTGCCGGTGGGTGGATGATGGCTGACCTCCGCGAACCCGTCGAAGCTCCTCTGATCGTTCGCTGGCAGTACGGGGCGACCCTGGCCCTCGGCATCCTCTTCGGCCTGACCCTCTACAAGTCCGAGGTCATCCGCTGGGAGCGGATCCACGCCATGTTCCGATTCGAAGAGCTGCACATGTACATCGTGATCGGGGTGGCGATCGCCGTGGCCATGCCCTCGATGCTGCTCATCAAGCGCCTCGAGGCGCGCACCATCACCGGCCTGCCCCTCCTCATCAAGGACCCTCCGTTCCAGAAGGGGGTCATGTATGGAGGCACCACCTTCGGCATCGGGTGGGCGATCACCGCTGCCTGCCCTGGCCCGATCTATGCCCAGATCGCCGCCGGTGAGCTGCCGGCCCTGGCCACGCTGGGCGGAGCGCTGGTCGGCATGTACGTGTACGCCCGCTTCCAGTCTCGGCTCCCCCATTGAGCGCTTTCTACCCTGCCGAGTCGCGGCGCCCCACTGACCGGGGCGCCCGGCGAGGGAGCCCGTGGCAGCGCTGACCAACCGCATCTCGATCCGCGACGTCGTGGCGGGCGTCAGCGTGGCGTTGGTGGTCATCCCGCAGTCGATGGCGTATGCCGAGATCGCCGGGCTGCCGCCCGTGACCGGTCTCTACGCGGCCGCTCTGCCGGCCATCGCCGCCGCGCCCTTCGCGTCGTCTCGCTACCTGCAGACCGGGCCGGTGGCGATGACCGCCCTGCTGACGTTCGGTGCGCTGTCGACGATCGCCACCCCCGGCACCGCCGAGTACGTCGAGCTGGCGGTGCTGCTCGCCCTGGTCGTGGGCGTGACGCGACTGACCCTCGGACTGTTACGGGCAGGCGCCATCACGAACTACATGTCGCCGCCCGTCATCCTCGGCTTCACCACCGCTGCCGCCATCTTGATCGGGGCCTCCCAGATCGGCTCGGCGCTCGGCGTCGAGGACACGCCCGACGACCTCCGGCTGCGGCTCATCGAGGTGGCAACGTCGCCGGGCTCGTGGGATCTGGGGGCGGTGCTCATCACGGTCGGCGTCGGCGTCTTGGTCCTGGGAGGACGGCGTCTGCACCCGCTCTTCCCCGGCGTGCTCGTGGCGGTGGTCGTGGGCATCCTGATCGGCGCCACCACCGGATACGACGCACCGCTGATCGGAGCAGTGCCGGAAGGCCTGCCGCCGTTCAGCCTCTCGTTTCCCTGGGGCCGGCTGCCTGACCTGGTGGTTCCCGGTGTGGTGATCGCCACTGTCGGATTCGCCGAGGCCACCGCCATCTCTCGCACGTTCGCCCTGCAGGACCGGGAGCGGTGGGACGCCAGCCGCGAGCTGGTCGGGCAGGGCGCCGCCAACCTCGGGGCCGCCCTCACCGGCGGGTTCCCGGTCGGTGGCTCGTTCTCGCGCAGCTCGATCGACCGGCTGGCCGGGTCGAGGACCCGATGGTCGGGGGCCGTCACCGGCGTGGTCGTCCTGGCCTTCATGCCGTTCGCCGGGGTGCTGGCCGACCTGCCACGGGCGGTCCTCGGCGCCATCGTCATCTTTGCCACCTACCAGCTCATCCGGGTCGACGAGATCGTGCGGCTGGTGAAGGTCTCGCGCGGACAAGCCGGCATCGCCGCCTTCACCGCCGCCATGACCCTGGCCCTGTCCCCTCGAGTCGACGTGGCGGTCCTGCTCGGGATCCTGGCCGCCGGCGGGCTCCACCTCCATCGAGAGTCGTCGCGACTGCGAGTCCCGGTGCGCCGGCACAACGGCTGCCTGACCCTCCAGCCCCACGGGGTGCTCTACTACGGCTCGGCGGGATATCTCTACGCCGCCCTCACCGACGAGCTGGCGGATCGGGGTGATGCGACCTCGGTCCAGCTCGACCTCGACAGGCTGGGACGGATCGACCACACCGGTTTTCAGACCCTCAAGTCCTTCGCCGAGGTCGTCCGCGCCGCCGACCTCGAGTTCGAGGTGATCAACATCCCCGCCCACGCGTCCGGGCTCTTCACCCGATCCGGCGGCCTGTAGCGCTCAGGGAGCGAAGACGCCGATCTCGATCGCCCCGGTGTTGCCGCCCGACGTGTCCTCGGCCTCGAACCGCACGATCTGACCCCGCGCCTCGATCGGCTGAAAACGCGGATCAGCAGGGGACCCGGCCGGGAACGGTCCGAGCCGCTCTCCGCCGTCGACGATCACGAAGTAGGTCGTGGTGATGGCGGTGCCGTCGGCCATGGAGCGGGTGATGAATTCGACACCCGCCAGGTCCTGCTCGGTGCCGAGGTCGATCTCGATGAAGGCCTCGTCGCCGTCCCCGGCCGTCGACCACTCGGTCGTGAGGTCGCCGTCGAGGGCGTTGGCCGCCGCCCAGGCGGAACTGAACTCGCTCGACACGTCGAGCACCGTCGCCCCGGTGGCGAGGTTCTCGCCGTGCTCGGCCATGGTGCCGCCCGAACCGACCTCACCCTCGAGCTCGGGGACCGTGAAGGTGGCCAGCTCGGATTGGTAGAGGGTGCCGTCGGCCGTCGATCCCTGCACCCGGAAGAAGTACGTCTCGCCCGGTATCGCCCCTGGCAGGAAGACGTCGTGGTTGACGATGCCGGTGCCGTTCATCGCCAGGCTGTTGTTGAAGTTGCCGAGCGCCTCGGTCTCGCCCCACACGATGGCGCAGATCGACGGTTCGGTCGTCACGACGCGGAAGATGGCCCGTTCGGCATCCATCGGATCGGCCTCGAAGACGAACTCGCTGTCCTGGATCTCAGAGAACGGTCGCACCTCGCCCTCGCCGCCGTCGCTCCCGCAGGCGACAACGACCATCGCCATGACCAGCACCATGATCCACCGCATGCCATCCCCTTTCGCCGGCGTCGAGTGTATGGGCTGGGCTCGGCAACCGGGGACCCGGCGCGCCGAGCTGGTTACGCTCCGCCCATGAGCAACGACCCCCGCTACGACTCGTCGGTCCTCACCGTCGACGTCGAAGATCACATCGCCACGGTGTGGCTCGACCGGCCGGAGAAGCTGAACGCCATGAATCAGGCGTTCTGGGACGATCTCCCCCGGATCGTCGAGGCCCTGGGCGAGGACGATCGGGTGCGGGTGGTCGTGATCCAGGGCCGGGGCCGGGCGTTCACCGTCGGCATCGACCTTGCGATGTTCGGGCAGATGGGTGCTGAGGCGGCCGCCGATCGGTCCGCCTACGCCAAGAACTTCGACCTCTACCGGACCATCGGTGCCATGCAGCGCACGATGTCGTGTCTGGCCGACATCGCCACGCCCGTCATCGCTGCCGTGCACGGGCACTGCCTGGGTGGCGGCATCGATCTGATCACCGCCGCCGACATCCGCCTGGCCGCCGCCGATGCGATCTTCTCGGTCCGCGAGACCCGCCTCGGGATGGTCGCCGACGTCGGCACCACCCAGCGTCTCCCCCGGGTGATCGCCCCCGGCCATGCGGCCGAGCTGCTGTACACGGGCAAGGACATCGACGCCGAGCGCGCCGAGCAGATCGGCCTGGTCAACGAGGTGTTCGCAGACACAGAGACGCTCCACAAAGCCGCCCGGGACCTGGCCCTCGAGATCGCCGCCAACTCGCCGGTCGCCGTGCAGGGCCTCAAGCGGGTGCTCAACGGGCAGGAGGGGCGCACCGTCGCCGAAGCACTCGACTACATGGCCCTGTGGAACGCCGCCTTCCTCCACTCGTCGGATCTCGTCGAAGGAGTGACCGCCCAGATCGAACGTCGCCGCCCGTCGTTCGAGGGCGAGTGAAAGACCGTTCCCCTCTTCGGCCCCCTGCGGGCGTTTGAATACCGGCATGCGCCCGATCGTCCCCGTCATCCTCTCCGGAGGCATCGGCACCAGGCTGTGGCCGCTCTCGACACCGGCCGTCCCGAAACAACTGGCCCAGCTCGTCGGTGAGCGCTCGCTGCTCCAGGCGACCGCCGATCGGGCCTCCAGGGTGCGAGGCACCCAGGACCCGGTGGTCGTGTGCGGGATCGCCCACCGCGACGCCATCGCCGAGCAACTCGCCGACATCGGGATCACGCCCAGCCGGATGATCGTCGAGCCGATCGGACGCAACACCGCCCCGGCGCTGGCGGCGGCGGCCCGCCTCTCCGACCCCGAGTCGCTGTTGCTGGTGCTCCCCTCCGATCATCTGGTCACCGATCAGCTGGCCTTCGCCCGCGCGGTGCTGGCCGCCGCCGAGGTGGCGGCCGACGGTCACCTGGTGACCTTCGGAGTCACCCCGAGCCGCGCCGAGACCGGCTACGGCTACATCCTGGAGGGCGAGCCTCTCGGCGACACGCCAGCTCACCAGATCGCTGCTTTCGTCGAGAAGCCGGATTGGGCCACGGCCAGCAAGTACGTCGACCACGGCGGCTACTCCTGGAACAGCGGGATGTTCCTGTTCGAGGGCGGCCGGTTCCTCGAGGAGCTGGCCAGGCACCGGCCCGACATCCTCGGCGCGGTCGATCACACGCTGGCGGCCGGCGAGGCGGGCGACGCCCCGGTCGTCGTGCTGGACCGCGATCGATTCGCCCAGGTGCCGGCAGAGTCGATCGACTACGCCGTGATGGAGGCGACGAAAGGAGGCGCCATGGTGCCGCTCGAGGCAGGCTGGAGCGATGTGGGCTCATGGACCGCGCTCTGGGAGCTGGGCGAGAAGGACGACGACGGCAACGTGATCGCCGGACCGATCCACACGATCGACACCCGCTCCAGCTACCTCCGCTCCGACCGGACACTGGCGGTGATCGGCCTCGAGGACGTGATCGTGGTCGACACCGGCGACGCCGTCCTGGTGGCGCACAAGGACGATGCCCAGCGGGTCAAGGAGATCGCTGAACGAGTCAACGGCGACTGACACACCGTGATCGGTGACAGGGCAAACGAACAGGCCCCGACTTAGTATCGCCACATGGCGATCACGTTCCAGGAAGGCGCAACGCTCAACCCCCACATCGAGCGACTCGCCGACGCCATCGACCGAGAGCTCCGCCAGGGCGGTCCCCCGGCTCCTCGGGTGGCCAGGACGGTCGAGAGCCTGCTCACCACCCTCGACCCGGCCGATCTGCACGAGGGGCTCGAGCAACGGGCGGTCGAGCGCGGCTACTCGCAGAGCTGCGTGTATCTCGATCCCAACGGCGCCTTCTCGATGGTGCTGCTCATCTGGAAGGACGGGCAGTTCACCCCCGTCCACAACCACCGCACCTGGGGCGTGGTCACGGTGCTGGAAGGGGTCGAGACCGAGACCCAGTACGAGGCGCGCGGCCAGGCCGACGACCTCGAGATCCGCGAGTCCGGCGCCGAGTCGTTCCGGGCCGGGCAGGTGTGCTGGTTCGACCCGCCCGACGACATCCACCGGGTGGAGAACGGCGGGC
>JBPEXB010000186.1:0-4735 GCA_052032125.1 Acidimicrobiia bacterium | reverse complement strand
TACCCAGTACTCAGTACCCACACACAATGGAGGCCCCTTGCGGGGCCTCCATTGCCTGTCGCATCTGATCTGACGATGTCAGACCAGTTCGGGGACTTGTTCCTTTCCGGTGGTGAGGTCGAGGGTGTCCTTGCGGGCAGCCATCGCCCAGAGCAGTCCCGCCCCGCCGATCAGCGAGAGCAGGCCGAGGGCGGCGAAGGCACCAGCCATCGCGTAGCCCATCTGGATCGACGTGAAGGCAGCCACGCCGACGCCCAACTCGCCGAACAGACCGTGGACCGTGCCACTCCATGCCTGGGAGCGAGCCGGACCTTCGATCGGGTGACGCCGGTCGAAGTCGGTCCAGTAGCGGCCGTCGACATCGAACTCGTAGGTGCCGGCCGTGAAGACCTCACCGTTGTACTCGACGTCCTCGGCCAGGACGACCGTCTGCGTGCCGTGCAGCACGTGGTAGCCGATCGTCGCCATCTGGAACATGTACTCGGTGGCCGTGTTCACCAGTGGATCATCGGGGTTGAGGTCCGATGCGACCACCGGGTAGCCCCAGTCGTCCTCGAGCAGGCTCAGGATCGCCTGTGCACCTTCGGTGGTGCCCCGGTCGACCAGCTGGCCGTCCTCGTTGTAGCTGAGTGTGACGTTCTGGGCGGTGCTGAACTGCTGAAGAGCATCCAGCCCCTCAGAGGTCCTCGCATAGGCGACGCCGCCCGCTGCGACGAGCACCAGACCGAACACCACGAGCACGATGCCCAAGATCCTCAGTCGTTGTGCCATGTCGTCTCCTTTCCCGTGCGACATGTGAAAGTTTTCACTTGCAGTGTCGGACGTCGGACACGCAGGCGATACGGTCGAAGGTCCCCTCCGGGTGGGACCAAGGTCCCGGGCAGCTCAGCGCTTGCGGAAGGTCAGTTCGCTGGTGCCCTCGCAGGACTCGGCGCCCGCGGTCCACGACCAGGTCTCGGTGCCGTTCATGCGAGTGCGACTCGTGGCGGTGGCCACGAACTCGGCCGAGGTCGTCCCGCCGCCGAGGTCGGCGGTCTCGTCGCGGAGACCGCCGAAGGTGAGATCCGACCCGTCGACGGCCCCTGTCCACGCTTCGTAGCCGGCATTGAGGCCCTCGATGACGAGGTTGCCGCTGGAGTCCTGGTCGATGTCGATGTCCACCGTGCCGTCGATGGGCCCGCCGGCACACTCGCTCAGGGGGGCCACCTCGCGGGTCATCCGCCAGGTGCCGCTCAGGTCGCGATCAGGGGGCTCCACGACCTTGATGGCGCAGGACTCACTGACCGATCGAACCGGTCCGACGCCCTCCCGGCTGAGCTGGGTGTAGTCGACCCGGAGGTTCGACGTGCCGGCGGTCTCGCCCTGCACCACCGCCTCGAGCGCATCGTTGTCGAGGTCACCGCCCAGGCGCCAGTCGACGATCGAGATTCCGTTGTCGGACGTCCAGCGCACGGTGTCGAGCACGAATCCCCACTCCGATGACGTCTGTTCGGGCGCGCCCACGATGATGATCCGCTCCCCGACCGCCACCTGCTGACAGGCGATCTCGTGATCCACCGGCGCCGCACAGGCCGTCGCCACGAGCGCCAGCGCCACCAGGCCCAGCATGAGTCGCGTCATCGACCCGGCTCCGGCACGAGGTCGGCGATGTTGGCGATGTTGGTGCCTGGTACGCCGTTGGCGAGGATCGCCTGCACGATGACGTCGTCGGACCACAGCAACATGAAGATGCCGCCGGTCAGCTCGAGGCGGACGCCCGGCGACGGGGTGCGAATGTCCGACGAGCCGACGGTCGATGCGGACAACCGGTCGACGAGCGTGTCGACGGCGGTGGCGGCCTGATCGGCTGACTCCATCTCGACCGCCAGCGAGACGATCAACTCGGCACCCCCACGGGCGAGCGCCGCCAGCTCCGACGTCGCCGAGCGGGCGAAGGTGGCGCGATGAGCCTTGACGACCCCCAGGTCGCCGAGACCCTCGAGCAGCGAGGCGTCGATGGCGTCGAGCCCGACGCTGCCCGACATGTCATCGATCTGCACCCAGCCGGCCGGCATTCGCTCGATCACGATCACGAGCTCCGACACGTCGGGCGGGGGCGGCGGCAAGGTCGTGACGGTGACGAGCGGCTGGGTCGACGCCGTCGTCGGCGGAAGCGTGCCGAACGTGCCACCGGAGCCGTCGCCACCACCACACGCGGCGACCGCCACCACGAGAGCCATGAACAGGGATCGGGGCATAGGGAGAGGCTACCGGGGCTGGTGCCTTGTTCGTCCTCGACGACCCTCCTGACCAGGCCGATCGAGACGGCTCACAGCACCCGCCGGGCCGGCGTCTCCTCGCCGTGCTCGATCCACTGCGCGGGGTCGGGGTCGATGGCGGCCCGCTCGTCCGAGGCGTAGTAGCGCTCGTCGGCGGCGGCGAAGTCACCCGGCCCGTCGTAGCCCAGGATCCACACGAAGTCGCCACCCTCGATCACGTAGGCCGCCTCCACGGAGAACCCGACTGCCCGCCGCAGGGGCACGACCCCTGCCTGCCAGGCGGCCACGAAGTCGTCCATGTGCCCGTCGGCGATCCGATACCGGCGAACCTGGTACTCCACATCCCTCTCCTTCGAGGTCAACCTACGGATCGCGCCGAGGAGGCGCGCGGCACGAATACGCTGCGCCGATGTTCGGACCCACCCGCGTGTTCACGGCGCTCGGCCGCAACGACGATGCCGGCGTCATCGCGGGCATCGCGTCGGTCTCGGCGATGTTCGCCGCCACGCCCTTCCTGATCCCGGCCATCGTCGACGAGTACGGGGTTCGGCTCGGGGCGGCCGGTCTGCTCTCGACAGCCCAGGTTGCCTCATTTGCCCTGGTGGTGTTCCTGGCCGGTCGCAACCTGCGGACCCGGCGGCGGTACCTGATCGGGGCAGCCTTGCTCAGCATGGCGATGAACCTGCTGAGCGCGGTCGCTCCCTCGTTCGCAGTGCTCGTGGCGCTGCGCATGGTCGCCGGCGGCGCCGCCGGCATCATGGTCTGGCTGAGTTGGGCCAAAGCGATGCGGATGGCCGGGTCGATGCGCAACGTCGCGGCCGCCGGCCCGCTGACCGTGTTCATCAGTGCCCCGGTGCTCGGCTGGCTGGCCTCCGATGGCGGCACGGTGCCCGTGTTCCTCACGCTGGCTGTCGTCTCCGTCCCGGCTGTGTTCCTCCCGGCGGACTTCGCGGGCTTCCGCGCCGAACGACGGCGCATGAGCCCCTCCCGATCGAATCTCGTCCTGGTGGCGGCGATGGGACTCTCGACGTTGTTCGGATCGGCGCTCTTCGTCTACGCGGCGACGGTCGGACGCGACCTGGGCGCCGGTCCGCTGGTGGTGTCGGCCGCCTTCTCCTTCAACGCTCTCGGCGGGTTCGTGGCCTCGCGCATCGCCGGACCGGGCTCCGGGGGCGAGTGGATCCTGGGGACGGCGCTCTGCGTGGCGGCGGTCGGCTTCAGCTCGTCGCAGATGTTGTTCTTCGCCGGTCTCACCATGTGGGGGTTCTGCTTCTGGATGTCGACCCCGAGGATCCTCGCCTCCATCAGCGCTTGGTCGCTGGCGCCCGACGAGCGGGTGGGCGACACGCAGTCGGCGATGGCGGTCGGGCGGGCGATCGGCCCTGCGGTGGGCGGCGCCCTCATCGGCGATGGGTCCTACGGCGCGGTCACCACGGTGGCCGTGGTGGGCCTGGTCGTGGCAGCGCTGGCCGTGATCCTGGTCAGGAGATACCGGCTCGACCGCATCAGCCCGAGGGTGGCCAGCTCGCCGCCCGGCTGACGATCAGCGGCCCAGCCAGTTGGAGCCGGTGCCGCGCTTGGGCTGGAACGCACCCTGCAGCATGGAGGCACTGAACGCCTCCGTGGGCACCTGCTTCCGGATGGCGAAGTGATAGAGCACGGTCTGGAACACCACGCTGAGGGCCGCCATCACCACCGACACGCCGATCACCCATAGGACCGCGACGGCGATGGCGACGATGGCGGCGGCACTCCCGGCCGCGAACCCGAGGATGACGATCGGGATCACGGGAAGGATGGCCAGGAAGCCGATGATCCCGAAGCCCACCTGGGCGGCCAGGTTCTCACCCCAGGTCTGCTTGAACATCTGACCTGAACGCTTGATGGCGTCCCCGACCGAGTCGCCTTCGATCACGATGATCGGGAGCACGAGGAAGGTCACGACGGTCCAAGCGAGGCCGGCGAGCCCGGCCACCAGCTGGCCCACGAAGCCGGCCCGCTCCTCGATCGCCCGCAGGATGATCGACACGGTCGCCGAGACGATCGCCCACGGGAGGATCTTGCCGGCCCGGAAGCTCGCTCCCTGCAGGGCCGAACGCACCGTCGGGTCGCCGCCTCCCAACCGCTCGTGAGCGGCGCTGATGAGGGCGGCGTTGAAGAAGATCGTGATGTAGGCGAGTACGACGTACATCAAGAAGAGGACGACGTAGCCGATGGGGCTCATCGTGCCCTGCTCGAGGTCGGTGGTCGCCAGCAACGGCACGATGAAGGTGGCGGCGGCGATGATCGAGGCGATGCCGCTGATCACCGGGAGGACCAGCAGCTCCTTGTCCGAGGTCAGGACCTGCCAGGAGGCCTTGGCGAGCTGGATGGAGTTCGAGATACGTCCCATGCGTCAGGTATCGGAACGCCGCCCGACCCGCTTGATCGGTCAGAGCCGAGCGCGCTGCGCCGCCACGTCGTCGTCGAACACGGAC
>JBPEXB010000185.1:0-2298 GCA_052032125.1 Acidimicrobiia bacterium | reverse complement strand
CGCACCCACCGGACGATCAGTCAGAACCTCTTCTGGGCGTTCTTCTACAACGCCGCAGCCATCCCGCTGGCGGCGTGGGGTCGGCTGGACCCGAGCATCGCCGCTCTCGCGATGGCGTTCTCCAGCGTCAGCGTGGTCGCCAACAGCGTGCGACTTCGACGCTTCGGCCGCTGACGGCCGGCACCCGCTGCGCCCGTGGCAGAATCAGGTCTCCCCCTCCGGAGGTCACCGTGCCAGCGCCGTTCTTCACCGAAGTCACCGAGCCGATTCGATACGCCGGGCCCGACAGCGCTGATGCCCTGACGTTCCGGTGGTACGATGCCGATCGCATCGTTGCCGGCCGCACGATGGAGGACCACCTGCGCTTCGCCACGTCGTACTGGCACAGCTTCAACTGGGATGGGTTCGACATCTTCGGAGCAGGGACCTTCGATCGGCCCTGGCTCGAGGCGACTCCCGACCCCATGGGTGCGGCCCGCGCCAAGATGACCGCGGCTTTCGAGTTCTTCGAGAAGCTCACAATCCCCTTCTGGTGCTTCCACGATCGGGACATCGCCCCGGAGGGCACGACGCCGAAGGAGACCTTCGCCGCTCTCGATGCGATGGTCGACGAGGCCGAGGGCCACATGGCTCGCACGGGCACGAAATTGCTCTGGGGAACCGCCAACCTCTTCAGTCACCCTCGCTACCAGGCGGGGGCCGCAACCAACCCCGACCCCGAGGTGTTTGCGTTCGCGGCGGCACAAGTCGCCCATTGCCTCGAAGCAACCCACCGCCTTGGTGGTGCCAACTACGTTCTGTGGGGCGGTCGCGAAGGCTACGAGACGCTACTGAACACCGACCTCAGCCGTGAGCTCGACCAGCTCGGCCGGTTCCTGGCGATGGTCGTCGAGCACAAGTACGCCATCGGTTTCCCGGGCACCATTCTCATCGAGCCAAAGCCGTTCGAGCCGACCAAGCATCAATACGACTTCGACGTCGCCGCCGTCCACGCCTTCCTCCAGAAGTACGACCTCGTGGACGAGGTCAAGGTCAACATCGAGGTGAACCACGCCACGCTGTCCGGCCACGACTTCGCTCACGAGATCGCCGCCGCCGTGCATGCCGGCATTCTCGGGAGCGTCGATGCCAACGCCGGCGACGATCGGCTCGGCTGGGACGTCGACCGGTTCCCGGTGTCCGTCGAGCAGATGACCCCTGCGCTCTACGAAATCCTCCGCAGTGGCGGCCTCAGGACGGGTGGGTTCAACTTCGACGCCAAGCTCCGCCGTCAGTCCATCGACCGCACCGACCTGTTCCACGGACACATCGGCGGCATGGACACCATCGCCCACGCCCTCGTGGTAGCGGCAGCGATGCTCGCGGACGGGGCGCTCGAGGACGTTCGGCGGGCACGGTACGCCGGGTGGGAATCCGATCTCGGGCGGCGCATCCTTGCCGGCGACGAGACGCTCGCCGCTCTCCACGAGCGCGGACTCGATGCCGGTGAGCCGCCGCGCGCCTCCGGACGCCAGGAAGCGGTCGAGAACCTCGTCGCCCGCTACGTGGATACCGCCCGCTAGGACCGGCGTGTCGCTCGTCCTCGGCATCGACTCATCGACGACGGCGACCAAAGCGATCCTCGTCGACGCCGCGGGCACGGTCGTCGCAACCGCCGCCGCCGAGTACGGCTACGACGCCCCGTTCCCGCTGTGGAGTGAGCAGGACCCCGCCGCCTGGATCGATGCCACAACGGCCGCGATACGGGAGGTACTGGCAGCGGCGGGTGTTGGCGGCGCGGAGGTGGCTGCCATTGGTCTCACCGGACAAATGCATGGCCTCGTGCTCCTCGATGCAGCGGGGGCGGTGCTGCGGCCGGCCATTCTGTGGAACGACCAGCGCACGGGCGCCGAGTGCGACGAGCTTCGCGCAACCGTCGGCCGTGAGCGGCTCATCCAGATCACCGGCAACGATGCCCTGACCGGCTTCACGGCACCCAAACTGCTCTGGGTGCGCAACCACGAGCCGGAGATCTTCGACCGCGTCGCCCACGTCTTGTTGCCGAAGGACTACATCCGGCTGTGGCTGACCGGGGAGTACGCAATGGATCGGGCAGGGGGGGCCGGCACACAGCTCTTCGACCTCGCCGAGCGGACCTGGTCGGCGGCGCTGCTCGACACGCTTGGCCTTCCGGCCGACTGGTTCCCACCGACCTTCGAGGGCCCTGAGGTCACGGGGTCGGTGGCGGAAGCGGCCGCCCGGGCCACCGGCCTCGAGGCGGGAACACCCGTTGTCGCCGGTGCCGGCGACCAGGCGGCC
>JBPEXB010000184.1:0-1735 GCA_052032125.1 Acidimicrobiia bacterium | reverse complement strand
TCGGTGAACCGGACCAGGTTGATCGACGCCAGGTTGCAGGCCGTGTCGTCGAGGAACATGTACTCCGAGCACGGGTTGGAGGCCCGGATCTCGCCGCCGGCCGGCGACGTGTGCCACTCGTTGACCGTCGTGTGGTACTGCATGCCGGGGTCGGCGCACGCCCACGCGGCGTCGGCGATCTGGCGCCACAGGTCGCGGGCCTTGACCGTCTTGCGGACCTTGCCGGTGGTGCGCTCGGTCAGCTCCCAGTCGCGGTCCTCGACGACCGCCTCGATGAACTGCTGGGTGACCCGCACGCTGTTGTTGGAGTTCTGGCCCGACACGGTGGCGTAGGCCTCGCCGTTGAAGTCGGCGGGGAAACCGCCGTGCTCGATCAGCAGGCGAGCCTTGTCCTCCTCGATCTTCTTCCAGGCGATGAACTCTTCGATGTCGGGGTGGTCGATGTCGAGGATGACCATCTTGGCGGCCCGCCGAGTCGTCCCGCCCGACTTGATGGCGCCGGCGGCCCGGTCGCCGATCTTGAGGAACGACATCAGGCCGGAGCTCTTGCCGCCGCCGGCCAGCGGCTCGCCCTCGGCGCGGATGTTGGAGAAGTTGGAACCGGTGCCGGAGCCCATCTTGAACAGGCGCGCCTCGCGGACCCACAGGTCCATGATGCCGCCCTCGTTGACCAGGTCGTCGCCGACCGACTGGATGAAGCAGGCGTGCGGAGCGGGGCGTGAGTAGGCGTCAGGGGAGGGGAGGACCTCGCCGGTCTCCTCGTCGACGAACCAGAAACCCTGCTCGGTGCCGGTGATGCCGTACTTGTGGAACAGGCCCGTGTTGAACCACTGCGGGCTGTTGGGCGCAGCCATCTGGTTGGCCAGCATGTACTTCAGTTCGTCTTCGAAGCTCTGGGCGTCGTCGGAGGAAGCGAAGTACCCGTACTCCTCGCCCCAGTGGCGCCAGGTCTCGGCGAGGCGGTCGAACACGTCGCGGGCGGAGCGCTCCGGACCGAGGATCGGGTTGCCGTCGAAGTCGGTGATGGGGTCGCCGTCTGCATCCTTCTGCGGGACGCCGGCCTTGCGGAAGTACTTCGAGACCATGATGTCGGCGGCCACCTGTGACCAGGCGGCGGGGATCTCGGCGTCCTTCATCTCGAAGACGACGGAGCCGTCCGGGTTGGCGATCTTGGAGTCGCGTCGCGTCCACTCGATCGAGGCGTAGGGATCCTCGCCTGCGGTGGTGAAGCGGCGCTCGATCGTGAGGCCCTGCGGGTCCTGACCCGGAGCGGAATCGGTCATCTGTCTCGTCCCTCCTCGTTGGCTGCGACCCGGCTCCCCCCGGAAGTGTGCGCAGCTCGTGTCCCATTCGATCCCTGGGGCTGAAACCACAACATGTAGTGGTGGGCGAGGTAGTGCCCTACAACATCTTGTGGTGTGGCGACAGGGCCGATCAGTTAATCACACAGGTGTAGTTACGTCAATGGTCTTCGGCCGATTTCGCGCCAAACCACCGCGAAATCGGTCGGAAGACCTATGCCCGTGGGGAAGAGGGACGGACCGTCCCGGGAAGTGCTGCGCAAGGTAGCGCGTGTTGGTCAGCGGCCGGGAATTTCGCGCCTGGACGGTTTTCGCGACCGCTCGGAATCCCTCCCTAGGCGGAGGGTGCTTCTCGGCGGCAGCCGAGAAGCGGGAGGGGCTCGCGGGAGGCGCTGAGCATGATCCGCAGCCGGCTCTGAGCCGAAGACGGCGAT
>JBPEXB010000183.1:0-1875 GCA_052032125.1 Acidimicrobiia bacterium | reverse complement strand
GCCAGCCACACCGGCGGGGTGGCGGTGGGCGTGCACATCACGACGCCGAGCCCGTGGTCGGCGAGGGTGTCGATGGCCCGGTCCAGCCACTCGAACGTGAATGAGTCGCGCCGAGGCTCGTAGGACGACCAGGCGAACTCGCCGATCCGGACCAGGTCGAGGCCCAGGTCGGCCATCAGGGCCGCGTCGACGGGCAGCCGTTCGGCCGGCCATTGCTCCGGGTAGTAACAGACACCGAATCGCATGTGGCCGGAGAGCGTACAACCCTCACCCAGCGTGGCGGGAGGGATCGTTCCTTAGGTTGCGGTGTACCCAGAGGTCGACTCCAGCCGAGAGTTCGCCCGACCCCACCACCGTCAGTGAAGTTGCTTTCGGGCTTCGGTCTCGTCGTCGATGATGCGGCCGGTGGGCACGAAGCCGCGTCCCTCGTAGAACGGCCGGGGCGAGCCGCGGCCCTCCTCCCAGCTGGTGATCAGCGTGTCATGGCCCCACTGGCGGCACTGCTCCTCGATGGCGTCCATGATCATCGACCCCACTCCCCGCCGCTGGTGCAGGCGGTCGACGAGCAGCCGCCACAAGTACGGCTCCGGATGATGCTCGGTGACGAGCGCCAGCATCACGAACCCCACCAGCGCGCCGTCCGCCTGCACGGCCCGCATCCACGGCACCACCGGCGCTCCGTCGACGATCTCGGGGAACAGCGCGTCGGCGTAGCTCCACTTCATCGGCGCGACGAAGGCTTGCTGGGTCTTGTGCGTCTTCAGCCGGTAGACCTTGCTCTCGTTCTCGGTCGTGACCTCGATCAACTCGATCGCCTTCGGTCGATGCCGGGGCCGGCCCTGCCAGGCGTCCCAGTCGGCGCGAAGCAGCCCGAAGATGCAGTCGTCCGCCACTTCTCCGCGGATCCAGTGGGAGGAGCGGGTGTGGCCTTCGTAGAGGAACCCGTTCCGCTCGAGCACCCTCGCCGACGGGCCGTTCTCGGGATGGACGAATGCCGAGATCCGGGTGACCCCCACCTCGTCGAAGAGGTAGGGGATGAGGCCCGCGACCGCCTCGGCCGCGTAGCCGTGTCCCCAGTGATCGGGAGCGAAGGTGTACCCGATCTCCGCGGTTCGGCCGCTCTCCGTCAGGTGCACCGCCAGGTCGCCGATCGGCGTGTCGTCACCGTCTGTCGTCACCTGTGCCATCCACCATGCGCCATCGGTCGGTGCCCCCGTCTCGATGACGGCGTCGATCAGTGCCTGCGCCCGCTCCTCGGGGTACGGGAGCTCCCAGTTCTGGTGCCTGGCGACGTCGGGATGTGACCGACGCGTTGCGAGCGCGGCGGCGTCCTCCGGCCGGGAGGCGCGGATGCGAAGACGGTCGGTGGTGAGGCCGGCGAACACCAGGCGATTCAACCAGCGGGAGCACGTGCGAGGCGGAGCAAATACGCCGCGTGTCACCCGAACCGCCCGCTCGCTCGTCAGTCCAGTGAGAGAGGAGACGACCATGTCCCATGTCAAGACGTATGCACGTCTGGCCGCCATCGGATGGGCGATCGTGCCCGTTGCCTGGTCCATCACGGTGGTGCTGGACCGAACGAGCGCCTGGGAGGACAGCCCCGTTCAGGTCTACATGATCGGAGCGCTGGGGCTGATCGGAGCAGGTGTGTTCACGATGCTCGTGCTGTCGAGGATCGAAGTACCGCGAACCCGTACCAGTACCTGGGCACTCGTCGTCGGCGGCTTGGCCACCCTGGCATCGGTCGTGAGCTGGGCGTTGCCGCTGTGGATGACCCTCTGGGCGGTCGCAGCGGTGCTGGCTGCGTTGGCGGCCTCGCCCGCCCGATACCCGATGACGATCTTCGCGACATCGATGGCTCTCGGCGTGGGTGCG
>JBPEXB010000182.1:0-1670 GCA_052032125.1 Acidimicrobiia bacterium | reverse complement strand
GACCCATGCGTGGCGTGGTGTCGTCTTCTCTGTGGTCCCGGTACGTCACGTCGATCCAGGACCTCGGGGACGACGAGTCGGCCGAGTATCTGGCCGCCACGCCTCGGGCCGACGCCAATCGCAAGGCCGTGATCGTGCTGCTCACGTCGGCCGTCAGCCTGACGATCCTCAACTTCGGCGCCACCAGCTCGCCTGCGTGGTTCATCTCGACGCTCGAGGCGGTCGGTCTGGACGGTGCTGCGGACTGGGCCACTCGGGTGTTCCGGGAGTCCTCGAATCGCCAGCGCAACGGCCTCGTCTTCTGGGGGATCGGCCAGATCTTCGCCTACACGGTGCCCCCGCTCCTGGTCATCCGTTACGTCCTGCGCGAGCGGGTCGGCGAGTACGGGGTGCGGGTGAAGGGCATCTGGCCACACGGGAAGGTCTACGCGGTGCTGTTGGCCGTCTCCATCCCGTTCGTCGTGTTCGCCTCCTACACGGCCGCCTTCCAGGCCAAATACCCGTTCTACAACCTGTCGGCGGGCGAGGGCCTCTGGCCCAACATGACGCTGTGGTGGGTCGTCTATGGCCTTCAGTTCATGGCGCTGGAGTTCTTCTTCCGGGGGTTCATGGTCCACGGGCTCAAGCAGCGTCTCGGGTACTTGGCGATCTTCGTGATGGTGGTGCCCTACAACATGCTCCACTACAACAAGCCACTCCTCGAGGCGCTGGCCGCCATCGGAGGTGGCATCGTGCTCGGTTCGCTGTCGCTGCGCAGCCGGTCGGTCTGGTGGGGCGCATGGCTCCACATCTCGATCGCCGCGACAATGGACGTCGCCGCCCTCATCCACAAGGGGTTCCTGTTCTGATGTCGCGGGTGTTCGAAGCCGTTCTGGTCGGGTCGGGGGCCGGCGCACTGGGCTGGGGCGTCGGCGAGCTGCTCGGTGACGGATGGCTCCCGATGGCGACCGCGTCGGTGGCCCTGGCGAACGGTGTCATCGCCGGAGCGGTCGGGCTGTACAGCTGGGATCGGGCGAAGGGCTGGGCGTTCTTCGGGCTCGACGCAACGTGGGGGCTGTTCGGCAACGCACTGGCGTTGCTGCTCCACCTCGTGAACCTGCGGGGCGACTCCGGCTACTTCCTCGACATGTGCCGCCGCACCAACCGCCACGTGTACGAAGGTGGCTTCGGGCTGCGGAAGGACTTCGCGCTCGCACTCGGCAACGTGATCTCCAACGCCGGTGGCCGGGTCGGTCTGCGAGGTGAGTCGGATCGGGCGGCCAACCGGCGCAAGTTCGTGGTCGCCCACGAGGGCCTCCACGTCCTCCAGAACCGTCTGTTCGGCCCGCTGTACCAGATCCTCTACGTCGCCTGGATGGCGGTGTTCGCCGTCGTCGCCGTGGTCGTCTGGCTCGTGCGCGAACGACGCCAGCTCGGCAAGATCATCGAGACGATGACCTACTACAACAACCCGTTCGAGTACTGGGCGTATCGCAACGACGGGTACTGGCCCCCGAAGGGCGTCCATCCCCGCTACGCCTGGGGTGGCGGGCAGAAACCGGACGTCGCGTGAGCGGCCCGGAGCCCGCCGTGATCGTCACCGGCGACCGTGACCTGCGCACCCGGCTGCGCCTGCTGGTCGTCCTCTTCACCTCGGCGGCGCTGAACCGCACCGGGTTCCTCGCCGTGTT
>JBPEXB010000181.1:0-9781 GCA_052032125.1 Acidimicrobiia bacterium | reverse complement strand
AACGAGAACCACACCGCCACCATCAACAGCACGCTCATGCCCGCCAGCGCGACGAACGCAGCCGTCGAGGCCGTGCCCACCCCGGCCAGAGCGCCGACCAGCACCAGCAGGACCGCATCTGCCGCCATGCCGGCGGCGCCGCCCACGTCGAGGGTCTGCAGCGCCCATCTCGGCATCTGCGGGCTGACCAGGTACCAGTGACCCAGCAGCATCTCCGCCGTGATGCCGCCCAGCGCGGCGCTGCCGGTCACCGCCAGGATCGGGTAACCCGAGGACATCGCCTCGAGCAGGAACGCCATCGACGAGCCGGCCAGCAGCGCCGCCGTCACGAGCGCTCGGCGGGCGGTGGCGATGGCGAGTGCGGCTGTCGCCACCCCGAACCATGCCGGCCACGTGCCGTCGAAGAAGAGCGTGCCGCCGCCGATCATCACCACGGTGGCGGCGGTGAGCCACGTGTAGCCGGGCCCGACGATGCGCCAGCGAGCCACCAGGGCGGCCCCGGCGGCGGTGCCCGACGCCCACATGGCCAGGAGCAGGCCAGGGCTGAACTCGAACTCCCCGCCGAAGATGGTGCACTCCCGTCGCTGCGAGACTTTGTTACGTTCCGCCCGTTCGCGCATCGACGGGATCGAGCGCGGCAGTATACGAACCCCATCCGAGGCGCATTCCGTGGCCGGCTCCCCCACCGTGTCGATCATCATGCCGATCCGCAACGAGGCGGCGTCGATCGACGCGTCCCTCGACTCGGCGCTCCGCCAGGACTACGACGGCCCGCTGGAGGTGGTGGTCGCGGTGGCGCCCAGCGACGACGACACCCGGTCGGTCGTCGAGGCGCGAGCCGGCGGCGACGAACGCATCCGGGTGGTCGACAACCCGGCAGGTCATGCGGCGGGCGGGCTCAATGCCGCCATCTCCGCTGCCCGCGGGTCGATCCTGGTGCGCTGCGATGGGCACGCGGTGCTGGCCCCCGACTACGTGCGCACGGCCGTCGGTCTCCTCGCCGAGACGGGGGCGGCCAACGTGGGCGGCGTGCAGGCGGCCACCGGCGACGGTTGGTGGCAGCGAGCCACCGCCCTCGCCATGACCTCACCGCTGGGCGTCGGGAACGCCCGCTTCCACTACGGCTCGTCCGCCGGATCGGTCGACACGGTCTACCTGGGGGTGTTCGACCGGAAGGCCGTCGAGGCGGTCGGCGGCTTCGACGAGACGCTGCTCCGCAACCAGGACTACGAGCTCAACCACCGCCTGCGACGTGCCGGGTACGTGGTGTGGTTCGACCCGCGGCTGCGCGTCGAGTACCGGCCGCGGGCGACCCCGGGGGCGCTGTGGCGCCAGTACTTCGACTACGGGACCTGGAAGCGCCGGATGCTGCAGGCGTCGCCCGACGCGCTCAAGGCCCGCCAGCTGGCTCCTCCGCTGCTGGTGATCGGGTTGGCCGCCTCCGTTGCCACGTTGGCGGCCGGCCGGGCCCTGGGGTGGGTGATCCCGGCCGCCTACGGGGCGTTCCTGGTGGTCGGATCACTGGGCGAGCTGCTCCGCCGCCGGCGCCAGGAGGCGGTGCTGCTGCCTGCCGTGCTGGCGATCATGCACCTCGCCTGGGGCGTCGGGTTCCTATTCGGTCGGGCCCGGGGCTGATTCCTCCACCCAGACGAACGCTCGGGCGAGGAAGCTCGCCATCTGGGCTCGATCCACCAGCTCGCCGGGACAGAAGAGACCTTCGGCACAGCCCAGCGAGATCTCGGCGGCGGCGATCGCGTTGATCGCCTGCTGGTGCCCGCCCGACCCGTCCAGGTCGGTGAACGGACCGGTCGACACCGGTTCCAGGTCGAGGGCGCGGGCCAGGAACGACGCCATCTGCGCCCGGTTGACGAGCTCGTCGGGGCAGAAGTTGCCGTCGCCGCAGCCGAGTGAGATCCCGGCCGCTGCCACCGCGTTGATCGCTGTCCGGTGGGGGCCGGTGCCCTCCACGTCGACGAACGGGCCCTCTTCGAGCGGCTCCAGCCCCAGCGCCCTCGCCAGGAAGCTGGCCATCTGCGCCCGCGACACGGGGTCGCCCGGGCAGTAGTAGTCGTCGCCGCACCCATGGGTGATCCCGGCTTCCCACACCGCGTAGATGGCGTCGGAATGTCCGGTGCCCTCCATGTCGAGGAACGGCTGGTACCGGTCGACCGTCACGGCGTCGAAGTGGGGAGATCGGGTGCCGAACGTCCCGTAGAGCCAGCCGGCCGAGACCTCGTCGACGTACTCGAGCCCGTCCAGCGTGCCCCGGACCTCGAAGCGGGCGTCGGGAGCGCTGGTGGTCATCGTGACATGCGTCACGTCGTCCCAACCCAGCTCGGCTGCCAGTTGGCCGGCGCTCACCTCGATCGACCACTCGACGAACGGATTGCCGACGGCCTCGTCGTTCGACCACGGATCCGCCACCGGGACGAGGTAGGCGACAGCGCTGGTGCCCCAGACAGCCTCGTTGGTCTCGGTGTGCCCGCCCGACGAGGAGTGGTAGAACGCCAGCACGACCCCATCGCCGGCCTCGGGATGCGTCAACACCTCTCCCGAGGTGGCGTCGACCGTGGCCAGCCAGTCGGCGCCGTAGGCAGGATCGGCCTCCTTGGCGTAGCCCACGTAGTTCTGGTCGTAGCTCGTCGAGTACACGTGGCACCAGCACGTCGACTTTCGGTAGGTGGTCAGCCCGGGATCGTCGGCGGTGGCGTTCTCGGCGTGCTCGTGGGCAAGGACCCGGCTGACCGCGTAGCTGCGGCCGGCCACCGCCTGGGCCTTCAGAGCCTCCGCCGGCCACGACGACGGCATCTCACCCAGGCCGTAGAGGTAGTCGGGCATCGACAGCTCGGCGACCACGTGGAACCCGGCGGCGGGATCGGAGGACCGCACATGCAGCGAACCCCGCTGGAAGCACTCACGGCCCGCTGAGCTGTCCGCACAGGCCTCGCCGTCGAGGGCCACCCGCGTCGCTTGCCCTGCGCCACCCCAGCGGACGTCGAGGCGACAGTCGGCGTGCCCGATGGGGGGCTCCTCGCCCTCGCCTGGCGGTGGATCGAGGCGCTCCAGCAGGCAGCCGAGCACCCCCTCGTGATCCACGACCGACACCCTCCACGTTTCGGCCGTGGCTTCGGCGGACCACCCGACGTCCACACAGGTGGCGCTGCCGTCGACGTCTTGGCAGATCTCGAACGGCCCGCCGACCGGCTCGATCTCGATCGCATCCTCGCCCTGGCGAATGCCGACCCAGATCGGGTCGGCATCGGTCACCAATGGGTGACCAGCGTCGAGGGCTCCCCGGCCCACCATGTCGTCCAGCGTCTCGACGGTGACGTCGGCGTAGTAGTAATCGAGGATGTCGGCGTAGCCGGTGCCTTCCAGCGCCTGACCGAAGGCGCCGTACTGGCTCAGTCCGATCGAGTGGCCCCACCCGGACCCGGTGAACGTGTAGGTGTCCTCCTCGTGGGCGGCGGCGGGCGGGGCGGCCGAGAGGGTGCCGGCCACCAGGCCGACCAGGAGCAGGGCGGTGAGGCTACGGGAGGTAGGCGCGTTCGAGGAACGACGCCATCTGCGCCCGGGTGACCGGGTCGTCGGGGCAGAATCGATCGACGTCGCAGCCCAGCGTGATACCCGCTGCAGCCACGGCGTTGATGTACGGCTCGAACTGCGATCCCTCATCATCAGTGAAGTAATCGCCACTCTCAGTGGTCAAATTGAGGGATCTGGCCAGAAAAGCCGCCATCTGTGCGCGCGTCACGTGGTCGTTCGGGCAGAAGACGCCGTCCGAGCAACCCTCGGTGATCGCCGCCTCGAAGAGCTGGTTGATGGCGGCCTCGTGGGTGGAGCCGTCGTCATCGGTGAAGTAGTCGCCCGACGCCGCCGGCAGGTCCATGGCCCGCGAGATGAACGACGCCATCTGCGCCCGCGTGACCGAATCGAGCGGGCAGTAGGAGGTCGTCGTGCAGCCGACGGTGATGCCGGCCTCGAAGATCGCCAGGATGGCCGCCGAGTGACCCGACCCGTCGATGTCGTCGAAGGGACCGGGCGGCGGGGGCGGTTCAGGTCCCACGCCATCGATGGCGGTGACCATCGAGGAATTGAGCCCCAAGGTGACCCGCAGCCACCGGCCGGACACGGTGGTCGAGACGGCGTCGCCGGCGTCGGTGCCCGAGAAACGCACCACCGGCTCCGGTGGTCCGGCGTCGAGCGACGCGGCGGTGACCGTGTCCCACCCGAGGAGGTCGGCGATGAAGACCGCGTCCAGCTCCTCGGTCCACGACGCGTTGGGATTGCCCCACTGCGGGTCGGTGGCCCAGGGGTCGGCAACGCTGGCCAGGTACGGCCAGGTCGTCACCTGGGCGGCGCCGTCCCACACCGAGTTGAAGCCGAGGGCGTTGGTGTTGGTGTAGCCACCCGACGACGCCGAGAAGAAGGCCGAGATGATGCCTGCCTGGGTGTAGCTGGTCCAGCCGGTCCCGAAGTAGGTGAGCACCCGTCCGGCGGTGGCGTCGACGGCGGCCGCCCAGTGGGGTGCCTCGCTCTCCTTGTCCCAGCCGGCGTACTGCTGATCGGTCCAGTTGTCGAAGAGATGGCACCAGCAGGAGTCCTTGCGGCCGTCCGAGATGCCGGGATCGGCGTTGAGGCTCGCCGGGTTGCGGAGCGACTCGGTCTCGTGGGCGTAGAACTTGTACGCTGCGTAGGTCCGGGCGGCCACCGCCTGCGCCTCGTTGACGCCCACCTCGGTCCAGCCGTCTGGCACCTCGCGGATGCCCTTGATGTAGTCCTCCAGCCCGACCGCCAGCACGACGTGGAAGCCGATGTCGTCGGCGTTCGGGTCGTCCCGCAGCTTGATCTCGCCGTGGCGGTACTCGCACGGGTCGGGATCGCCGTCCTTGCAGATCTTCTCCGAGCGGCTCAGGTCCCGCAGCTGCACGCCGGTGGCGTCCGGCCAGGTGATCGAGGCGCGACAGTCGCCGGCAGTGCCCTGCTGGACGTCGTCCTTGAAGAAGGCGCACTCCCCCACGTCGAGGCGGCGGAACTCCCAGGCCTCGCCGGCCTGGGGATGCTCGGGTTTGGGACAGTCGCCCTCACCATCGTTGGCCAGGCACAGGTCGAGCGGCCCGCCGACCGCCGTGAACTCGAGGATGGTCACCTCCTGCTGGAGGTTGACCCAGATCGGCGTCTCCATCGTCTGGAGGAGATCGTTCTCCAGGTCTTCAAGGTCGGTGATGGTGGCCGGCTCGGATCCGGGGTAGTAGTAGGCGGCGATGTCCTCACCGAGCTTGCTCGGGTCCTCGAGAGCCTGGCCGCGGGCACCCCACTGGCTGAAGCCCACGCCGTGGCCCCACCCGGCTCCGTCGAAGGTGAACGAAGTGGGCCCCTCACCGGCAGACGCGGGAAGTGTTCCCAGCGTCATCGCCGCAGCAATGACGTACAGAAGAGTCTTCTTCATGTGGCTGAGTCGAGGAATGCCCGTGCGAGGAACGAAGCCATCTGGTCTCGGGCGACGATGGCGTCCGGGCAGTAGGCCCGTACGCCACATCCCAGGGTGATACCGGCGTCCGCAAGGGCGTTGATGTTGGCTTCGTACGGGCCATCATCGTCGTCGAAGTAGTCCTGCGCCACTTGGCCGAGCCCCAGTGCCCTCGCCAGGAACGCCGCCATGTGGTCGCGGCGAATGGGTTCGAGCGGGCAGAAGCGGTCGTTGGCGCACCCGGTGGTGATGCCGGCGGCGGCCAGGGCGTTGATGGCCTCTTCGTGCGAGTTGCCGTTGTCGTCGGAGAAGAAGTCCTGCTCGGTCGGCGGGAGGTTCATCGCCCTGGCGATGAACGAGGCCATCTGGTCGCGGCGCACGAGTTCGTCCGGGCAGTACAGCCAGTGCAACACGGAGCTACAGCCCTCGGTGATGCCGGCCTCGGCGATGAGATCGATGTTGATCTCGTGCCGGTTGAAGTCGTCGTCGGCGAACGGCGGGTCGTACCACTGCAGCGACTCACGAACCGGCGTCGGCACCTCGCCGTCGTCGACGGTGGAGGCGTCGATCTCGATGGTGTAGACGCTCCGCCCGGCCGGCTCACCGTCGATCATGCCGTCCCAGGTGACGGTCGCCGACGAGCCCGACCCGGTGTCCTCGGTCACGACCGTCCCGTCCCGATCGACCAGCCGGAAGGTCCAATCCATCGGCTCGGTGAAGGAGAACGGGATCGTCACGTCCTCGGTGACGATCGGCGGCACCTCGTCGGGCCAGCCGCCGAAGATCTTGGCCCCGCCCATCTCGTAGACCTGGGGCCGGACGTCCACGAGCAGTGGGTAGCAGAAGTCGCCAGGGCAGGACGTGTTGGAGGCATCGAGGTGGCCGGAGATGGTGTCCATGTCGACGATGACGCCCGCCTCGTACTTCGAGGAGCCGAGCGACTCCACCGTCACCGTGGTGGCCGGGTCGACGTGGTGGAGGTCCATCTTCCACGCCGCCAGCTCCTTCAGGGCGTCGATGGCGGCTTGGCTCGGGCCGGCCAGGTCGTGATCGCCGATCAGGCCGACCCCGAACGAGTAGTAGTTGAAACCGCCGGTGTGGGCGCCCCACACTGCGTTCTCGATCCCGCCGTCGCGAGCCTCGTAGATGGTCCCGAAGCGATCGATCACGAAGTTGTAGCCGATGTCCTTCCAGCCTCTCGTGTCGACGTGGTACGAGCACATGGCGTAGATGATCCCTGGCACGTCCTCGGCCGGATAGGTGTTGTAGGTGGTCGTGTGGTGGACGAACATCATCCGCACACCGTCGGTGTAGGCGGGGTCCGAGCTGTTGGGATTGCACTGCGGGCCGCCCCACGACTCGCGAGGCACGATCGTCGGCCGATCCGGCGCCCCTTCGGCGGCCTCTGGCGCCCAGTCGAGGCGCGAGACGAAGTGGCTGATCCGCTCGAGGACGGAGAGCTGGCGCCCCGCCGTCTCGACCAGCTCGGCGCTGATCCCGTCAGGGGCACCCTCCACGCGGTACTGGACCCATTCGACCTCGCCCATCCACATCGGCTCGGATGCCGCACGCATGTCGGCGGCCTCGGGGGAGCCGGGGTCGGGGCCGTGCTCGGCCTCGATCGTGATCTCCTCCCACGGGCCCCACTCGGCCCCGTCGGCACTGGCGCGGATCCAGGCGGCGCGAGGCGGCTCACCCTCCCAGGACAGCCCCGCCACAGTGGCGTCCGCCCGCACGGGGGCGCTCTCCCACAGGTCGGTGCCTGCTGCCTCGAGCGCCAGCGCCAGGCTCATCCGGGCGGCGGGCGGCGGGGTGGCCTCGACCCGGAGATTGCCGGCCAGGACCACCAGCACGACGACACCAGCGAACAGCAGCCAGCGACGCCGGGTCCGGGGCGGGTTCAGGGTGGAAGACGTCATGTGACCTCGGAGAAAGCGTATCGAGCCAGGTCGCGAAAACGAAGAATCTGCTGGTGACAGGGGGCTCTGCCCTGCGCAGGCGCGCAGGTGAACACGATCGTGGGGATGGCTGGTGGGTGCTCTGGCATGGGTCGCACGATGTGGGGGGTGCGTCCGACACTCCGCCAGCAGTGTCTTGCGCACGCACGTTGGTAACGTGTCGCTCGGCTGTGTCGAACGTACCACACGGTCACTGCAATGCCACACCGGCCAGCCAACCCGTCGCGGCGAACGCCCACCAGGAGGCCCTCCGCTCCATGACCTCACTCGCCGCCGTCCTCGTGCGCCTCGCCCTGGTCAGCGCACTGATTGCCGTCACCGCCGTCCCCGGCCTCGCCAGCGACGAGATCGCCTCGCCGCTCGGCGAGACGGGCGAGCTGATGATGGCCGGCGAGTTCCTCGTCCGGCTGGACGCCCCGCCTGACACGGCCTCCACGCTCGGCCTGTCCGTCGAGCACCTCGGCTTCGGGATCTACCTCCTCACCGACCACAGCCGCGCCAATGGTGCCTCGACGGACCCGCTCGCCCGGGCCGGCCAGCTCAGCGCCGCCCTCGGCGCCGATGTCGTCCCCAATCGAGTCAGTCGACTGTTCGCCGACAACACCGAGCCGGATGCGATCAGCCAGTGGAGCCTCGAGAACATCGGGCAGTTCGTCGGAGGAACTCCCGATGCCGACATCGACGGTGAGGAGGCGTGGGACGCCGCCACCGGTGCCGGCGTGACCGTGGCCGTGATCGACTCGGGGTCCGACATGGACCATCCGGACCTCGCCGCCAACCTGTGGGTCAACCCAGGGGAGGTGCCTGGCAACGGCATCGACGACGACGGCAACGGTTTCATCGACGACGTCAACGGCTGGGATTTCGTCGATGGTGATGCCGACCCGGAGGACACTTCCGGCAGCGGCCATGGCACGGCGGTGGCCGGCATCATCGGCGCTCCGATCAACGGAGACGGCATCGCCGGTGTGGCGCCCGACGCTCGCATCATGGTGTTGCGGGCGTGCTCGTTCCTGTTCTGCAGTGACGGGGCGGCCATCGAGGCGCTCTACTACGCCGCCAACAACGGAGCGCACGTCGCCAACCTCTCGTTCGGCAGGGCCTCCGGCGGGGACACCGCCTTCCGGATCGCCGTCGAGGACGCGATCGCCGACGGCGTCGTCGTGGTTGCGGCGGCCGGCAACGGCGGCATGGACGGCATCGGGGACGACAACGACGACGAGCCGATCATCCCCGCTTCGTTCGGGATCGACGGCCTGCTCTCGGTCGCCATGACCGATCACGCCGACGACCTCTCCGGCTCGTCGAACTTCGGCGCCACGTCCGTGCACCTCGGGGCACCCGGCGTCTCCATCTGGACGCTCGACCTCGAGGGCGGCTACGGCTTCTGGAGCGGGACGTCCTTCGCAGCCCCGACCACCGCCGGGGTCGCTGCGCTCCTACGCCAGCATCGCAACTGCTGGTCGGCAGAGACGATCGCCTCGGTCGTCGAGACCAGCGGCGACCCGACGGCCTCGCTGGCCGGCAAGACCATCTCCGGCAAGCGCCTCAATGCCTTCGAAGCCCTCGCCGTGAACGCGAAGAGGAACGACGTGGTGGTGGCCCCGGCTCCGGCGGCGGTGTCCTTCAGCGGCGGTGGAGCAGCCACGATGTGGACGTTCGGCGACGGCGACGTGGCGGTTGGGCCCACGGCGCAGCACACCTACGACTTCGGCCTGTACACGGCGAGCGACGGCACCGACACCTACGACGTCGCCGCCGGTCTCGACTTCCTCGACACCTGCACCAACCGCTTCCTCACCGAGATCATGTGGCTGTCCGCCTCCGGCATCACGCTCGGCTGCGACCCGGTGCCCAACTTCTGCCCCGACGACACGGTGATCCGCTCCCACATGGCGTCCTTCCTGGCGAGGGCACTCGACCTGCCGCCCGCCAGTGGCGACTACTTCACCGACGACGATGGGCTGTCCCACGAGGAGAACATCAACCGCCTGCGGGAGGCGGGGGTGACATTGGGATGCAATCCGGAAGGGACGCTCTTCTGCCCCGACGAGGAGGTCACTCGGGCACAGATGGCCTCCTTCCTCGCCCGAGCGCTCGGCCTGACCCCGTCGGGCACCAACTGGTTCACCGACGACGACGGGCTGTCACACGAGCCCAACATCAACGCCCTGGCCGACTCCGGCATCACGCTCGGATGCGGCAACGACATGTTCTGCCCCGACGCCGGGATCGAGCGCGACGAGATGGCCGCCTTCCTGTTCCGGGGCCGGGTCTACCTGCCCTAGCGGGGGGGGGGGGGGGGGGGGGGGGGGGGGGGGGGGGGGGGGGGGGGGGGGGGGGGGGTGGGAGA